>JBIKYT010000009.1:0-49001 GCA_044355095.1 Ilumatobacteraceae bacterium | reverse complement strand
CACGCGGTGGTGCTTCAATTCCCATCAACTTTTCAGCAGCCAAAATGAAGGGCACTTCGTTGGCGAAACTTCCGAGCCAGTCAATGCGATTCACAAGTGAGGTCACTTGTGGGTACGTACGAACTTCAGTGAGTTTTTCGTACCCGCGGTGCATGTAGCCACACGAAGGTTCGGCCCACACCACTTGTTCACCGTCAAGGTGCGCAATGATGCGCAACGTACCGTGAGTTGCGGGGTGCTGCGGTCCGATGTTGAGGGTCATGCCCTCGGTTTCGAGTTCAACGTTGAGACGCGCATCGGCGGCCTGTGACGCGATGTACGCCAGTTGGCGACGATCAATAAGTGATTCAGTAGACGTCATTCTGCGTCACCTTCTTCATCAGCAGAGCCACCAGGCATAGGTTCAACATCAACAATTCCGGGCCACGGCTTCACCATGCGCGCGAGCAAGGGGAAGTCTTTGCGCAACGGATGACCTTCGAATTCGGTTGGCAAATACATATTGCGCAAATCGGGATGACCAGCAAATCCGATTCCGAACATTTCGTGTGCTTCACGTTCGTGCCAATTCGCACCAGCAAAAACGGAAACCCATGATTCAACAACGGGTTCGGCATCGGGTACATCGCATTTGATATTGACACCAACATGCAAGGTGGGGTGCACTAATCGAGCGAGTACTTGCATGCGAGTTGCGCCACCGGCGTAACCCTGTCTCACTGTGTCGTCACGTTCGGGCGGCGGAGCAGTTGGATCATCTTCGCCTTTGCCAAACGGCGATGGCATCCAGTCGATGGCCGACAAGAAACAAAAGTACTCAAAGCCCATGTCGCGTAAAGCAACACCAGCACGACGCCATGCATCGGTGCTGACGCGTACCCATACATCATCGCCAGGCTTCACCAAACTGTCGACGAGATCGGCGCCAATATGCGTACGAAGATCGTCAACAATACGCTCGCGCAAAGTGTCGCCAGGAATCTCGGCGATCGGAGTATCAGTTGACGACATTCAACTCACCTCGCTTCGCGGCAGCCTTCTTAGACTTCTTGGATTCGCCAACAATGATCGGCTTGTAACCCTCGCCGCGCCAACGGGCACCCATGTCTTCGTTCAAGATGCGCTGTTGCAACAACACCACGCCTTCAAGCAAAGCTTCGGGGCGGGGCGGGCAACCAGGTACGTACACGTCAACCGCAATGATTTGGTCAACGCCCTTGGTCACTGAATAACTGTCCCAATACGGTCCACCGCTGTTTGCGCATGAACCCATCGAGATGACGTACTTCGGATCTGGCATTTGTTCGTACAAACGCTTGATGGCTGGAGCCATCTTGTCGGTCACGGTTCCGGAAATCACCACAAGGTCGGCTTGACGCGGACTTGCCGGAAGCGGAATAACACCAAGACGCATGACGTCATATCGCGGGGATGCAAAAGCAGCGCCCATCTCGATGGCGCAACACGCAAGGCCCCACTGATACACCCAAAGGGAGTACGAGCGACCCATGTTTAGTAATGAATTCAGCGGCTTTGGCAGCCGCCCGCGGTCAACGAGACCCATGTGACTCCTTGTCCATTACACCCAGCGAAGGACACCCTTGCGCCAGGCGTAGACGAGACCTAATAACAACACGCCCACAAACACACCCATTTCGACTAGACCGAAAACGGCGTAGCGCTCGAGCTGAGTGGCCCACGGGAAAATAAACACTGCTTCAACGTCAAACACGACGAAGAGAAGTGCGAACACGTAGTAACGAATCTGACTTTGTGACCAACCTTCGCCAACGGGATCAACTCCGCTTTCGTAGGTCAGCAACTTTTCACGCGTCGGATTATTGGGGCGGATTAAAACGGCAATGCCCAAAAGCAAAGACGCCAAAAGAAGGGCGATTAACCCGAACCAAAATACGACGAGGTAGGACCTCAAGAACTCTGACATCGGCTAAGACGCTACTACGGGCGACCCAACCACTCCTAACTTCTCTCCCTGCATATGGCTGGAAGTTCAGTCACGCCCGAGAGGGTTGGATTGCGGCTGAGGCGACCGACTCGACGAACCAGTCGACAATTCGGTCGCTATTTTTACGACTCACACCCACATTGGCGCGGGTATCGGCCATCACTTTTTCGGCGGTGAGACCCAAACGGCTCAATTCTTCGGTTCCTCCGCCGCAAGTCCAGCGCGCCAACATTGACTCGGTGGCCTCGGGGTGGAACTGGCTGGCAAAGGTACGACCGCCCACAATGGCCTGCGGGCCCGACTCACTGTGGGCCAATTGGGTGAATTCAGCGGGCTTTTCAAAGACATCAAAATGCCACTGTAACCATGGTCCCGAGGCTATGACCTGCGGAAATGCCGATTCGACCTGGTGCCAACCCACTTCGGGGCGGGTCGTTCGATGCACCCGACCACCTAGGGCATGGGCCACGATCTGCGAGCCAAAACAGATACCAAATATCGGAATTCCGGCCTCATGGGCCGCTTTGACCAGGGCACTTTCGGCGGCCACCTCGCCCGAAATATGGTCCCAGTAGACGCTCCACTCTGATCCGAGCAACAAAATGAGGTCGTGACCAGCCATTTCGGGCCATTCGGAGGGATATTCGCGATGGGCCTCCGAGAAGGCGTAGCCATGGTGCCGAAATCGTTCTCCGACAAATCCGGGGTCGGCATCATTCGAATTGGCAACCACGATGGCACGCATGTGCCCCACAATATGGGGAGCACCCTGAGTATGGTGAACCATGCATGACCGCCATTGAAGTTTCTGCTGCCGACATCGCTCAAGCCCATGCCGCCGGACGTGGTGTCGTGAAGCACACCCCCGTCACTGCCTCGGCGGCTCTGAGCGATACGACGGGCGGCGACATTGTGCTCAAGGCCGAGAACATGCAGCGGACCGGAAGTTTCAAAATCCGTGGGGCCATGAACAAGCTTGCTTCTCTTGGTGAGTTGGCCAAAACCGGAGTGACGGCCGGAAGTGCCGGCAACCATGCCCAAGCCTTGGCCTTCGCGGCCCGCAGCTTTGGGGTGCCGTGCGAGATATTCGTTCCGAAGAATGCGCCGATCGCCAAAATCGCGGCATGCCGTGCCTACGGAGCAACAGTCGTCGAAGGCGGCGACTCACTTGATGAAGCAGTGGCTGCTGCACGTGCTCGCGCCATCGAAAAGGGAATGCAGTTTTGCCATCCTTACGACGACGCAGTTGTTGTTGCGGGACAAGCAACTCTCGGACTTGAACTCATTATTGATATTCCAAACTTGCGCCGAGTCATTGTTCCCTTAGGAGGTGGCGGGCTTGCAAGTGGTGTTGCAATCGCCGTTAAACAACATGATCCAACAATCAAAGTGATTGGTGTTCAAGTTGAAGCATGCGCGCCGTACGCGAATAGCGTTCCCCCAACTGGTCCGGTACTTACATTGGCCGATGGAATTGCTGTCAAGAAACCGGGCGAGATCACCCGACCATTAATTGAAAAATGGCTCGACGACATTGTTGTTGTTGATGAAGATGCCGTCGCTGATGCAATGGTGTTGTTAATGGAGCGATCAAAGTTGTATGTCGAAGGTGGTGGAGCAGTTGGCGTGTCGGCTTTGTTGAGCGAACGTGCGGCACCATCTCGTCATGGGACAACGTGTGTTGTGTTGTCGGGCGGCAATGTTGATCTTGGTGTTGTGCCTGGACTCATTCGCCGATTTGAAACTCAAGCTGGTCGTCGACTCATTGTGTTTGTCAAAGTCAGTGATCGTCCTGGTGGACTTGCGAAGTTGCTGACGATCTTTGCTGAAGTTGGAGCAAGTGTGATTGATATTGATCATGTGCGCGACGGTGTTGATTTACATGTGCGCGAAACTGGAGTCAATGCAGTACTTGAAGTTCGCGGTCCCGAACACGCCGAATTGTTAATCGACACCGTCCGTGACGCCGGCTACGAGATCAACGCCTTGTGATTCTGGTGCAGAATTGTTGCGAAATGCGAAACAATTCTGCACCAGAAGCACGACGGATTATGACTTCCAGAAGATGGTTTTGAGTTCGCTGTAGTGATCCATTGCGGTCATTGATAGTTCGCGACCGATTCCACTTTGTTTAAATCCACCAAACGGCGTCGAGAATCGCACCGACGAATTTGAGTTCACACTCAACGTTCCACCTTCAAGTCGACGAGCGACTCGCATCGCACGTTCGGCATCTCGCGTCCACACCGATCCCGATAATCCGTACTCGGTGTCATTGGCCATTTTCAAAACATCGTTCTCATCGGTAAACGGAATGATGGTGGCGATGGGTCCAAATATTTCTTCAGTACATACTCGACTCAGCGGGTCGGCTGGCGCGATGATCGTGCACGGGAACCAATATCCATTGCCCGTCGGTGCAACACCCGTCCAAGTTGGCGTGACACCTTCAAGATACGACGACACTCGATCGTGGTGCGCTCGCGTAAACAATGGTCCCATTGATGTTTTGGGATCCATCGGATCGCCCACCACAATCTTTTGCGTTTCAGCAACCATCAAATGAACGAACTCATCAAAGATTGGTCGCTGTACGAAGATTCGTGAGCGAGCACAACAATCTTGACCACTGTTGTCAAAAACTGCACCGGGAGCAGAAGCGGCAACTGTTTCAACGTCGGCATCGGCGAAAATGATGTTGGCACTCTTTCCACCAAGTTCAAGCGTTACGCGTTTCATCTGATCGGCACAGCCAGCCATGATTCGCTTACCTACTGCAGTACTTCCGGTGAAACCAATCTTGCGGACAAGCGGATGTTCAACCAATCGCCAACCTGCTTCAGGGCCAGTACCAACAACAACCTGCACGACACCTTCAGGAATCCCGGCTTCTAGAGCCAATTCACCAAGTCTCATCGCGCTCAACGGTGTCGTTTCTGCTGGCTTCAAAATCACAGTGTTGCCGCAGGCCAATGCTGGTCCAAGTTTCCAACACGCAATCAACAACGGAAAGTTCCAGGGCACGATTAATCCAACAACACCGAGCGGTTCGTGAAAAGTCATCGTCACTCCACCAGCAACTGGATACGTGTGACCAAGATGTTTGTCAACTGCACCGGCGTAGTAATGAATCACTTCAGCAGCGGTGTTCGCACACCACAAACTTGAACCAATGGGCATCCCCATATTGCGAGTATCAAGTTCGGCAAGTTCTTGGGCGTGGGCCGCAATGGTGTCGGCGAATCGCCGCATGAGTTTGGCGCGATCGTTTGGCGCCATATCTCGCCATGTGGGCAACACAGCATGGGCACGCGCAACGGCCTGATCAACATCATGCACGGTTGCTAACGAAACTTCTTGAATCACCGAGTCGTCGGCAGGATTACGTAACGTGATTGAACGATCGGACATGTTGTCCACTCTATGCTTCGGCAACGAAACCTTTAAATACCTTCATGTATTCAATGAATCCATCTGATAAACCTTCGGCTCGCAGATTTTCAGGAGCAATCGGCATAGCGCGCATTGTGAAGTCAGGATCGGCACCAGCCAAACGTGCAAAGTCATGATGGGCGATTGCAGCTCGACCAATCACCGCGAAATCAGCACCGTTGTCGACGGCCCACTGCGCGTCGGCCGCCGAATAGATCTTTCCAGCAACACCCAGTCGCGTGTTGCCGCGTTCGGCCCCACCAAAGATCTCCATCAAGGTCTTGCCGGCAAAATCTTCATCAACGGCGTCTTTACGAACATCCCACATTGACATGTCAATGAAATCCAGTTTCTTTGAATCAACAAGCCAACCAAACAGTTCAAGCATCTCCGATGTCTTCAAACCAAAACGCTCTGGTGAGAGTCGCACCGACAAGTTCAATGAGTCGCGACAGTCGCGACGAATGCCATCAATAATGGACAACAGAAAACCAGCGCGGTTATCCAGACTTCCACCGAATTCATCAGTGCGTTGATTGATCTCGGGTGATAAGAATTGACCAATTAAATAACCATGTGCACCATGTAATTCAACGCCTTCAAATCCAGCCTTCTCGCAACGAACGGCCGCATCAACAAAAGCATTGATGGTCTGGTAGACCTCGGCATTCGTCATTGCTTGAGCACCAGTTGCCGCATCATCGGATGGGCACATTGGAGCGCGTCCGATGAGGTCGGCTGGCGATTTTTGACCAGCGTGATGCAACTGCACAATCGACAAACTTCCTTGTGATTTGATATCGCGAGCCAGACGCTTGAGTCCGGGAATGTGTTCATCGCCAAATGTTGCTAACTGTCCAGCAAACCCCTGACCTGTTTTTTGAACATGGGCAGCACAGGTCATCGTTAAACCAAATCCGCCTTGCGCGCGCATAGTCAACCAATGGTGCTCTTCATTCGACAGCGTTCCGTCGGCATGACTTTGCTGGTTGGTGAGTGGGGCCAACATAAATCGGTTAGCCATTTTGGTACCACTGGCAAAGGACACTGGATCAAGCAACGAAGTCATATTCCCATCATTACCGCTGGCACTGCTGGCAGAATGATTTTGTGAAGAATCCCGTTGTTTTAATTGTTGGTCGAGAAATCACCGAAGCCGTCGGTGTTCGTGGTCCAGCTTTTGGTGTTGGACGAACTTATGCCCATGCCATTACGCGAGCTGGTGGGATTCCGATCATTTTGCCGCCCATCTCCGACCTACATGATCAACTTGAGACATTGTTGTCTCGTTGTGACGCGATTGTTCTACATGGTGGTGGCGATATCGACCCCAAACATTATGGACAATCTGCAACTGCACCCGAGCTGTACGGAATCAATCCAAGCCATGATGAAATCGAACTCGCGGTAGCTCGTCACGCTTTGGCCGAAGACATTCCGATGCTTGCTATTTGTCGCGGACTACAAGTGGTCAACGTCGCTCACGGCGGAACCCTGATTCAAGATCTCGGCACCGAAGACCATCGCCAGAAGTATCACCCGGTCAACCTCACAGCAGATTCAAAGGTCGCTCGAGCAATAGGCGCCGCACAAGCCAAAGCCTGTCATTCATTTCATCATCAAGCAGTTGATTCGCTTGCTCATGGTTTTGTCGTCTCTGGTGTTGCAACAGATGGGACGGTTGAAGCAATCGAAAGCACAACGGCCACATGGTGTGTCGCGGTGCAATGGCACCCTGAAGACTCTGCAGCCGAAGATCAACAGCAACAAAATCTATTTGATGCACTCATCGCATCAATCGAGTAAATTAATGGCTTATTGATGTGCTGGGCAATACGGCTTGTGGAAACACCAATCGCATAAGCGAGTTTTATTGCACGAAAAGTTTTCAGTCGCACACGCCTGATCAATTGCCTCTTTCGTTTCGACAATGACGCCACGGGCGATCGCTAGTTTCACTGGTGTCACTGATATTTCGTGATTCGCGCTGTGCTTGAGATAGAGCAATTGCAATTTCGAAGTTTCTTCTTGATCGGCCGACTCAAACATGAGGGCGTAGGCCAGAAGTTGGAAGTACTTCTCATCTTCTGATTTGAATTTCGGATTAGGTATTGATCCGGTTTTGTAATCACTGATGATGAGTTTCCCGTCATCTTCGTCATAAAGAAAACGATCGACATAGCCCTTCATGCGAACACTTTCAACGTCGGTGAAGAGTTCGTATTCCATATTGATCAGTTCGGTTTGCTGCGGATCTTCAATCTTCCACAAATTGGTCATGCACTCGAACGCGGTCTTTTTGAATTCAAGGATTGATCCAAGAGGTTTTTCAAGAGCAGTTACTTGAGCTTCCCATTCGCTGGTATTCCAGCGTTCGGTGGCCATTGCTTTCACCGCTTCAACTGTGCGTTCCTCAGCATCAAGTTGGTAGAAGTGTTCAAGAACCTCGTGCACGAAGGTGCCGATATGGGTGTGCCATGTCGGAGGTTCAACGATCCTGTCGATACGTGAAAACTTAAATTTCATCGGGCATTCGCGATACGTCGAAATTGACGATGGCGAGAGGTACTCCGGCGTTTCAAACATGCCAACAGTCTGTCATGGGGCTACGGCTGTTTCGGGGAGACCCCCACACTGAAATGAAAGTGTCGCCTACTTGGCGAGTTGTAATGCGGCTTGCGAAGCGTCAATGAGCCAACTTGGCCAGACGCCCACGAGCAACGTAAAGAAGGCAGATCCAGCAACAACGAAACCAGCGGAGAACGGAACCTTGATGGCTTCGCGCTTGTCGTCACCAGACTCTTCATCGCTTAACCACATGCTGATCATGATGCGCAGGTACAACAGGGCAGCGATGACTGAGGCAACCATCGCGATAATCGCAATGGCGTAACTTTCGTTTGCTGCCGCGGCCTTGATGACGCCGAACTTGGCAATGAAGCCAGACGTGAGCGGCATGCCAGCCTGAGCCAACAAGAACACCGTCATCGCTAAAGCCAACGCTGGGCGTTCTTTTCCTAATCCACGGAACGAACCAATGTCACTGCCACTGTCACCGGTACGCGTCACAAGTGACACCACAGTGAAAGTTCCGATCACCAAAACTGAGTAGATCATCAAGTACAACAATGTGGCGGGCAGTCCTTCGACGTCTCCGCTATGTCCGATTGATTCAATACCAATCATCATGAATCCGGCATGGCTAATTGATGAATAGGCCAACATGCGCTTGACATCTGTTTGTACGACGGCGAGAACCGAACCCACAACTACCGACAAGATTGCCAGCACCCAAATCACTGGACGCCAATCTTCGGCACGGGTAGGTAGCGCAGTTGTCACGACTCGGAGTAGCGCAGCAAACGCCGCGAACTTTCCGACCGATGCCATGAATGACGTCACTGGTGTTGGTGCACCTTGGTACACGTCGGGAGTCCAGAAGTGGAACGGCACGACAGCCACCTTGAAGGCCAGACCAACGATGAGTAACGCGATACCAGCGAGCAACATCGCATCGTCGCCATTGACAAATACTTCGGTTGACAACACGTTGCCGATGCCTGAGATGTTGGTCGTTCCGGTTGAACCGTAAATCAACGCAATGCCATACAAGAAGAAAGCTGAGGCGAAACCACCAAGAATGAAGTACTTCAATCCACTCTCTTGGCTGTCAGCGCGACGACGATGGCTTGCTGCCAGCACGTACAACGCAATCGACAAGGTTTCAAGTCCCAGGAACAACACGATCATGTCGTTTGCCGCTGTCATGATCATTGCACCGAGGGCTGCACAAATGTACAACGCGTAAACCTCGGGACCCTCAAGACCCTCGCGACGCAAATATTCAGCAGTTGACAATGACACCAACGCCAAAGCTCCGGCGATACCGATCCAACAGAACATCGTGAAATGATCAATGGAAAGTGAATCGTTGATGATGATTCGCGAGCCATCCTGATTGATGTCGTGCCAGATAAACATCTCGACAACAATTGCTGCAACAGCCAACTCGACAGTTCCGATGGCATACCACGCTCGTGGCCACACCCGCGTCAACGCAGCCACCACCAAGTTGATCATCATTCCGCCGAGCAGAATGATGAGCGGAGTAATTGCTAACCAATCAATGGCCGGGTAGTTCATGGTTTGAGCGCCCATCAGCCCTCTTCCCCTTCGTGAGATTCAAGCTCCACAGCGTGGGGCGCAACATAACCCGTCTTCTCTTCAACGCGTTCCAGAATTGCCTTCACACTTGGTTCAATGCGATCAAGCATTGGCTTTGGGTAGACGCCGCAGAAGATGATGATTCCGATAAAGGGCAACAACACCAAACCTTCGCGTAAACGAAGTTCACGGAATGTTGAGTTGGCCTCATCGGGCTCACCGTGGAATACCCGCTGATACGCCCACAGCAAGTACAGCGCCGCCAAAATCACACCAGTCGCTGCCACAACAGCCCACCAACGGGCGGTGTTGAACGAGCCAATCAAGATCAAGAACTCACCGACAAACCCATTGAGTCCGGGTACACCAATACTCGACAACATGACGACCATGAACGCTGCGGCAAAGATCGGCGCAACTTTCTGCAGGCCTTTGAGTTCGGAGATCAAGCGCGTGTGGCGACGTTCGTAGATCATGCCGACTAACAAGAAGAGAGCTCCAGTTGAAACTCCGTGGTTAATCATTTGCATGACGCCACCACCCATCGCCTCTGAGGTGAAGGCGAAAGTTCCAAGAACAATGAAACCCAAGTGAGCAACCGACGAATAAGCAACGAGTCGTTTGAGGTCTTTCTGCATGGTTGCAGCGACTGCACCCCAAATGATTCCGATCACGGCAAGGGTTAAGAAGATTTCTCGACTCCATAGTGCGGCTTCTGGGAACAGATAAACACCAAAACGCAAGAGACCGTAGGTTCCAAGCTTGAGCAACACGCCAGCCAAGATGACCGATCCACCAGTTGGTGCTTGAGTGTGGGCATCAGGTAGCCACGTGTGCAGTGGGAACAACGGCACCTTGACCGCAAATGCGATCGCGAACGCGAAGAACAACCAGCGACCAGTGCTGGCTGCGAAGTTTGTTCCTTCAGCGATTTCGACCAGATCAAAACTCACGTGCCCAAGATCGTTCTTCGCCAACAAAGCGGTGGTCACAATGCCGACCAACATGAACGCCGATCCGACCATGGTGTACAGGAAGAACTTGGTTGCTGCATAGATGCGCTGGTCGTAGCCCCAACCACCGATCAAGAAATACATCGGCACCAAAACGATTTCAAAGAACAAGAAGAACAAGAACAAATCAAGGCTCAAGAACGAACCCATGACTCCCGCTTCAAGTAACAAGAGCCACGCTAGGTAACGCTTTTCGTCGTGGTGCGGGTCGCAACCGACTATGACTAGTGGGAACAAAATTCCGGTCAAGACAACAAGGAACAACGAGATTCCATCGACGCCCACGTGCCAACCGATATTCCATGAGGAAATCCATTGGTGTTGTGATGTGAACTGATAGCCGGCTTCACCAGTCTTGAAGGATGCAAGCATCCACAAACCAAGCGCACCCGTGAACACCGATGTCAACAAGGCAATCAACTTGGTAATTTCGGGACGTCGATTTGAACTAATCAACGTCAATACAGATCCGATTGCCGGAACCAAAATCAAGGCAGTCAAAATTGGGAACGGTAGCGAACCGTGCGTTTCGCTGGCCAACAATGACATCACAGCACCACTCCTCGAACAAAGAACCACACAAGCAAGGCGACAACGCCTAAGCCCACAGCCGCCGCGTAACTACGCACTGCTCCGGTTTGACCCTTGCGTAAAAAGCCACCAGCTCCCTGAACAAGTTTGCCGACACCATTGACAGCACCATCAACAATGGTGCGATCGGCCCACGTGATTCCATCAAACGCTTTACGACCAGGTCCACCCATGAAATTTGAAATGCCCTTGTCGTAGAACCAACCCTGCGCCATTACGTTTGGTTCGATAGCTGCAAACTTCTTCTTTGAGTACACCATGTATGACGCAGCGATTCCAGAAAGTGCAACGACAATAGCGATGCCCAACAAGATGTACTTGTTCTCGTAGGCCCACGAATGGTGAATGTCGGCTTCACCGAATTCGATCACTGGTTCGAGCCACTTTTCTAAGAAATGGAGGTTCTTACTAAATGGCAACTGCATGACCCCACCAACCACTGACAGGCCGGCCAGCACAACGAGCGGAGCCAACATAACTTTGGGGCTTTCGTGCGGCTTGAAGTCGCCATGTGCGCCGTTCTCTTCGCTGTGATCATTCCATCGAGCTTCGCCAAAGAAAACCATGATGACTTGGCGAGTCATGTAGTACGCAGTCAACAAAGCCGTAATCAATCCAACGACATAGAGAATTGGACTCTTGGCAAAGGCGAACAACAAGATTTCGTCCTTGCTCCAGAATCCGGCGAATGGCGGAACACCAGCGATGGCCAGCCAACCGATAATGAAGGTAAATGCGGTAACGGGCATGAGCACACGAAGTGCACCCATCTTGCGCATGTCTTGTTCGTGATGCATTCCGTGAATCACTGAACCAGAACCCAAGAACAACAAGGCCTTAAAGAAGGCATGAGTCACCATGTGAAAGATCGCGGCGACATATGCACCCGAACCAATGGCCAAGAACATGAAGCCGAGTTGGCTCACAGTCGAGTAAGCCAAAACCTTCTTGATATCTGTTTGGGCGACGGCAATGGTTGCGGCAAACAACGCCGTTGCAACACCTACGACTGCAATGATCGTTGGTACCCAATCGTAAGAAATAGCAAGAACTGGGTTGATACGAGTCATCACGAAGACGCCTGCAGTCACCATCGTCGCCGCGTGAATCAACGCCGACACTGGAGTTGGGCCTTCCATGGCGTCGGGCAACCAGATGTACAAGGGCAACTGGGCACTTTTACCGCAGGCACCAATGAACAGCATCATTGCGATACCGGTTGCAGTCACCGCAGAAAGCGCGCCCGACTCAGCAGCGTGATTGATACCGGCATAGCTCAGTGTTCCAGTCGCACCAAAGGCGAGGAACATCGCCATCATGACGCCCCAGTCGCCAACGCGGTTGGTCACGAAAGCCTTCTTGCCAGCTGTCGCCGCGCTTTCGCGAGTGTGCCAGAAAGAAATCAAGAAGTACGAACACGTACCCACGCCTTCCCAACCAAGGAAGGTGACGAGCAAGTTTTCGCCCATGACCAACATCAACATTGAGAACACAAACAAGTTGAGATACAAGAAGAACTTTGAGAACTTTGGGTCACCGTGCATGTAGCCGATTGCGTAGAGATGAATCAGCGAACCAATACCAGTGACAAACAATGCCATCGTGATACTGAGCGGATCAGCCAAGAACGCTAAGTCGACCTGCAATGATCCGATCGGCACCCACGAGAATGCCGTGAAAACATGATGACGTTCTTCAGTTGTCTTTGACAGCAACTCAAAAAAGACGGCAACAGTGACGGCGAATGAAGCACCGACCATTGACGCGGCCAAGATTCCAGACTTCGGTTCGCCGAGTATGCGACCGAATAACAGAATCAAAACAAAGCCAGCAAGTGGCAGTGCAGGAATTAACCAAATGAGATCGAGCATCGTTTACCCCTCAGCCCTTCAGCGCCGAAATATCGTCAACGTTGGCGCCGGGACGCTTACGCATAATGGACACGATGATTCCGAGACCAACAACAACTTCGGCAGCGGCAACGACCATCACGAAGAACACCGTGGTCTGACCACCGATATCTCCGAGTCGCTTTGCCAGCGCCACGAAGGACAAGTTGACCGCGTTCAACATGAGTTCAATACACATGAACATCACGAGTGGGTTACGACGAACCAAAACACCCACTGTTCCGATTCCGAACAAAACTGCCGCTAGTACCAGGTACCAGGTCGTCGTTGGTGTTGCCGCAGCAATAAGAGCTGACATCACTGAGACTCCTTTGACGACGGCTTCACTTTGCGAGTGAGCAAGACCGTACCGACAACCGCAACGACCAATAGCACTGACGTCACTTCAAAGGCCACCACGTAATCTCCGAAGACACTTCGTGATAGTTGGCGAATATTTGAATCGGGATCGGTCATCGCTGGTTCAGCAATACCGGCCCCGCGAGTTGCTACGACATCACGTGAGGTCACAACTGCTGCGGTAACCAAACCAATCACTCCAAGCCCAACAATCACCGCAAGGGGACGTTGAATTTTGAAAGGTTCAGTCTTGATGTCTTCGGTCCGGTCAACGCCAAGAAGCATGATCACGAACAGGAACAACACAACGATGGCACCGGCGTACACAATGACTTGTACCGCGGCAAGAAAATGTGCTTCTTGTGACACGAACATGACTGCCACACCAAACAAAGTCAAGACCAGACTCAACGCAGCGTGCACTGGATGACTCCGAAGAACAACTCCGAGTCCGCCCACCAAAATCATGGCAGCAGAAAAAATGAACACCACTAGTTCCATCAGTGACCAGCCTCGTCTCTCTGATCTTGAGCTGGTTCGGGCGAGCGAACGCCATAACCCAACTCACCACTCCAACCAACGACACCTTCAAAGGTTGCGTCGCCTGACGGCGCAGTTGCCCGCAACCAACCCGAGGTCAAAATGTCTTCACCCTCGCGCCAGTCTTCCCACGGCAACTGCTGAGGCTTGCCATCATCGCCGACAACCAACTCTGATTTGGTGTAAATCGCGTCCTGGCGATTTGTAAATGAGAACTCAAATAACTTCGACTCGGTAATCGCCTCAGTCGGGCATGCTTCAACACAAAGATCGCAGTGAATACAACGCAAGTAATTGATCTCGTATACGAAACCGAATCGTTCACCTGGTGAGGTGGGATTCTCGGGGTCGTTGTCGGCGCCACGTACGTAGATGCACTTAGCTGGGCAGACACCGGCGCACAGTTCGCAACCGATGCACTTTTCCATACCGTCTTCATAACGGTTCAGAACATGACGACCATGAAGACGTTCGGGCTTTGGTGCCTTCTCGTCTTTTTGGGGCTTGCCCTTTTTGTTCTCACGACCACCTGAATACTCAAGTGTCAGTTTGTTGCGACGACCGACCTGAGCCAGCGTGACAAGAAATCCTCCGAGGTAACCCATCAGAACATCGCTCCTTCACGTTCGCGATTGGCTTTACTAACTTTCACAGCAGTTGACATCAATGCGACACAACCAAGAATCACTACCGCAGCCACGACGGCTACGAGTCCGGCGTTCCAGTCTTCGTCACGTCCGAGGCGCAAGATTGCCATCAACATAAACCAACCAAGTGATGCGGGGATCAAGATCTTCCAACCAAGGTCCATCAACTGGTCGTAACGGAAGCGCGGCAAAGTTGCTCGCATCCAGACGTAGATGTACAAGAACACCAAGACTTTGGCGATGAGCCAAATTGTGCCTTCAATTGCACCGGGAATACCAGGGATGTTGAACAAGCCCTGTGGGCCACCAAAGAACAAGGTCACGATGATGCCACTCATGGTGATGGTGTTCATGAACTCTGCCAAGAAGAACAAGCCGAATCGAATACTTGAGTATTCGGTATTGAAACCACCAACAAGTTCTTGTTCGGCTTCAACTAAGTCAAATGGAGGACGATTCATTTCTGCGGTCGCCGCCAACATAAAGATGATGAATGGAATCACGCCTGTTGACACAACATGCCAATCAGCGAAACCCGATTGGTTTCCAACGATCCCACTTGTTGACAAAGTGCCAGCCAACAAAATCACGGTGGCGAGACTTAATCCGAGTGCAGCTTCGTATGAAACCATTTGCGCCGAAGCACGCACTGAACCGAGCAACGGATACTTTGAACCACTTGACCAACCAGCCAACATGATTCCGTACACGGCAATCGAAGACAGGGCGAGCAATAACAAGACACCAATCGGCGGATCGGCTAACTGCACACGAGTCGAGTGACCGAACCATGTGACCAGACCGTCTTTACCATCTGAGAAATCTCCACCCAGTGGAATGACTGCCCACACCAAGAAAGCCGGAACAAAGGCCAAGTAAGGCGCCAGTTTGAAAACAAAACGGTCAGCACGATCGGGCAACAAATCTTCTTTGAAGAACAACTTGATTCCGTCAGCCAAAGTTTGCAGCAAACCCCACGGGCCGGCCTTGTTTGGTCCGATGCGGTTACCCATGCCGGCGATTGCTTTGCGCTCAAACCACACCATCAACATGGTGGCGACAAGTCCGATCACGAAGACCACAACGACTTTGAGCAAGATGATCAATAGTGGTGTCCAAATCAAATCACCGATGGCGATGGGATCTAGTCCGAGAAGTGCAGTCGAGTTGTTCACAGTGTTTCCACCTTCACATCGTTCACCGAACGTGACGAATCAATGAGCTCGCCAATATTTGAGCCACTTTGTGCCCAGGCTGCCCACACCGTTCCGCGCGTCACTGCTTCGTCGGCAACAATCGGCATCACGATAGAGGTTCGATCACTTGAGACTTTGACTTGTGCACCGACCGCGGCGCCCAGTCGTTCAAGATCAAGTGGGTGCATGTGCAATGCCGAGCCCGGTGCCAACGGCGCCAAGGAAGCCGAATGGGCAACGTTGCTGCCGTTGTCATACAACTTACGACCGACCACCAAGCGATAACCAAAACCGGGACGATCAGGTACTGCTGGTACTGCGACCGACGCACTATTACTAGACGAGCGACGTAACAAAATTCCGTCAGGGTTAATGGCAAGAGCAGCACGAGTCGCATCAGCGAATGCGGCGACCTTGCTCACCAGTTGTTGATGTACTTCTTGAACCGAGCCAACACCCAAGTCATGACCCAAGTAATCAGCAAGTTCAAGAGCGATCATCCAATCGGGACGAGCGGTGCCATGAACATTGACCTTGCGGTTGAGTTGCGTGACCCGGCCTTCAAGGTTGGTTGTCGTTCCATCTTTTTCACCAAATGCAGCAGCCGGCAACAACACGTCGGCGCGCTGGGATGAATTTGAGGCAAAGGTATCAACGGCGATGATGTGTGGAACCGCAGCCATTGCCTGTCGAGCAAGTTCAGTGTCGCGCACATCAGCGATGGGGTCAGCACCAAGAAGAATCAAACAATTGATCTTTCCAGCAGCAGCTGAACGCAAGATCGAAGTTGTTGATCCAGTCACCAAACCACTTTCAACTGCACCACGAGCATTGCCACGACGGATCACCGGAAGAACTGCTGCCTGAGGAGCAACAGCCATAACGGCATCAAGTGCAGCCATCGTGAATGAATCATCTTCTGCCAAGTTGGCACGGCCGACGACAACGACAACTGATCCCTTGGCTACTTGTGCAGCAATCGTTGCATCAGCAAGAGTGCTCGCAACAACTGCAACTTGGTTACCAGGTTCGTAGGCAACAGATTTCCACGCATAACGCGTGATGCCAGTTTGCTTGGGGGCGAACTCAATCAACTTGCTGCGCTTCTTTTCTGAAGCATCACGCAAGCGCAAGTACAAAATGGGCAACTCTTCTTTGAGGTCAGGTGACAACAAAATGACTGTGGTTGCATTCGCAGCCTGATCAATGGTCGCCTGGTTGTATGCGAACACCGAAGCAGGCAGGCCATCGTCGAGTTGCGCATCAACATTGGTGACACCTAGAGCCCGAGACAACAACGACCATGCATAAGCATCTTCATTCGTTCCCCGTGCTCCACCAATGATGGCAACGCTTTGCGCACCACCGTCATTGATTGATTGCGAAATCAAATTGGCTGCAGTCTGTAGAGCCGAACTCCAAGAAGTCGGGACTAACGCACCGTTGTGCTTCACCATCGGCTCAGCAAGACGATCATCGCTCTTGACCGATTCAAAATTGAAGCGGCCCTTGTCGCACAACCATCCATGGTTTACGGGGTCGCTATCAACACCCTGATATCGCAACAATTCATCTCGACTTGATTCAACGGTGATTCGACAACCCACTGAACAAGTGGTGCAGGTGCTTTCGGTCTTTTCGAGGTCCCATGGGCGAGCCTTGAATCGGTACGGCTGAGCTGTGAGTGCGCCTACTGGACAAATCTGAACTGTGTTGCCCGAGAAGTATGAACTAAATGGTTCGTCGGGGAAAGTCTGAACTTGCGTGTTGTTACCGCGTGACGTGAAGTGAATCAATGCATCGCCAGCAACTTCATCGGCAAAACGCGTGCAGCGATCACACAAGATGCAACGCTCACGATCGAGCAGAACCAAATCGCTAATCGGGATCGGCTTCTCATAGTGACGCTTCTCTTCGATGTAACGACTTTCGCCGGGACCGTGGCTAAACGCTTGATCTTGCAGTGGGCATTCGCCGCCCTTGTCACATACTGGACAATCAAGCGGGTGGTTCGCCAACAACAATTCAACGATGCCCTCTTGCGCGCGCTTGACCTGTTCGGTTTCGGTGCGAACTATTTGGCCTTCGGCGACGGGAGTCATACAACTGACCACCATCATCGGTCCACGTGGACCTTCAACTTCGACCAAACACTGACGGCACATGCCAACAGCACTCATTCGTGGGTGATAGCAAAAACGCGGAATGTAATCGCCACTGCGATCAGCAGCGGCAATGATCAGTTCGCCTTTACGAGCCGCAACTGACTTGCCGTTGATCGACATCGTGATGGCATTGGGATCAATAGGCGTGTCAACGGGCGCCGCGTTTTCGATGTTGGGTTCAGTCGTGGTCATGACGCAGCTCCAACGGCGGTAACAGGGATCGTATTGCGCTTGACGATCTTGGCTTCAAATTCTTCACGGAACAAAACAAGTGCCGAGTTGACCGGCGCGTAAGCCGATGGTCCGACGAAACAAATGGTATTCATCTTGTACGGGAACGGAACTGCGCTAATTCCCAACTTCGCGTTAGATGCATGCGGGAAATCACCAGGACAAATTGATGTTCCAACTTCAATCAGTTGATCAAGGTCAGCCATCGTGCCTTTACCATCAACAACTCGACTGAGAATGCGCTCAAGCCAAGTTCCGCCTTCGCGACATGGCGTGCACTTGCCACAAGATTCGTGAGCATAGAAACGAGTCAAGGTAAGAGCAGCTGCCGGAATGTCGGTGGTCTCATCCATCACCATGACTGCACCTGATCCGAGCATTGAACCAGCAGCACCAGCTTGTGGTCCTTCGAATGCAACATCAAGTTGATCTTCGGTGAACCACGGTGCCGATCCGCCACCTGGAACAAAAGCCTTCAACTTGTTGCCGTTACGAATACCACCGCAGAATTCTTCCTTGTACAACAAGTCGCGGAAGGTGGTGATGCCGTTAATGATTTCGTACACACCTGGACGATTGACATGACCACTTACTGCAACCATGCGCGTACCTGGTGACGTCTTGGTGCCGATTGCGGTATATGCCTCGGCTCCGTTCAGCATCAACCAGGGCAAGTTCGCCAAGGTTTCAACATTGTTCACGATGGTTGGTTGACCATAGAGACCAATAGCGGCTGGGAAGTACGGAGGCTTGAGTCGCGGCATACCGCGATTACCTTCGAGACTTTCAATCAACGCAGTTTCTTCACCGACGACGTAAGCACCAGCACCCCAGTGCAAAACGATGTCAACTGAAAACTTTGATCCCAAAATGTTCTTGCCCACGTATCCGGCGGCGTAGGCATCGTTCAATGCTGCAGCAACACGTTCTTGAGCCAAAGCCATTTCGCCACGGATGTACAAGAAACACTGTGAAAGTCCGGCCGCATAACACGCGATCAAACAACCTTCGATCAATTGATGGGGATCGCGCTCCATGAGCAAGCGGTCTTTGTAAGTTCCGGGTTCGCTTTCGTCACCGTTGACAACTAAGTAGCGCGGGTACACACCTTGTGGTGTGAGGCCCCACTTGGTGCCAGCGGGGAAACCAGCTCCACCACGGCCAAGCACTGTTGCACTCTTCACTTCATCGTGTACTTCGTTGGCCGCACGACCAAGCGCGGCACGCAAACCTTTGTATCCATCGGTCGCGAGATAACGCTGCAATGTGTACGAGTCTTCAAATTCAAATCGTGATGTCACGATCTTTGGACGATCGCCGGCGATAAAGCCAGGAGCGTGGGCGTATGTTCCACTCATAGCGCAGCCTTCCCATCGAGCCATGCCGGCGCTTCAGTCACTGATTCAGGAGGTACTGCACCAACACCACGATCAGCAGGAATGTGCTGACGAACTTTGGCAACAGTTCCGTGATCGGGAATTTCTGCAGTCAAACGACCAGCAGACAAGTCATCAATCAACGAATCAAAACTTTCTGGCGTCACGCGGAAGCGATAGCGGTAGTTCACTTGCAAGCACGGAGCTTCAGTGCATGCAGCCTGACATTCGGCATGTTCAAGAGTAAACATTCCGTCGCTGGTTGTTCCTCCGGCCTTGACGCCAAGTTTGTGTTCGGCGTGATGCATGAGTTCTTCTGAGCCCATCAAGGCACACGACATCGTTCCGCAAATGTTGACGAGGTATTTGCCAACTGGTTCAAACTTGAACATTTCGTAGAACGATGCAGTTCCGTACACTTCGGCCGATGTTGCACCAACGAGTTCACCAATGTGAACCATTGCTTCATTGGTGACGTAGCCGTCTTGCTGTTGTGCGAGGTGCAACAACGGAATCGTTGCTGAGCGCGGTCGTGGATAACGACCGATGATCTCTTTGGCGAGACGCACGTTGTCTTCTGTTAAGCGGGCCATCAGCGATCGACCTCTCCTAGAACTGGGTCAATTGACGAAATCACTGCAACCGCGTCGGCTACCAAACCACCGCGCATCATGTGCGGCAAGGCCTGAATATTCACGAAACTTGGAGCACGCATGTGAATGCGATATGGCTTTGGTCCACCGTCACTCACGATGTAGCAACCGATTTCGCCACGAGGACTTTCAATTGCGGCATACACCTCGCCCTCGGGAACTTTGAAACCTTCGGTGAAAATCTTGAAGTGGTGAATCAAAGCTTCCATTGATTCGTCAATACGGGCACGCGGCGGTGGCGTGACCTTCTTATTCTGAATGCGGTAGTCGCCCTGGGGCATTGCATCAAGAACCTGGTACACGATGCGGATTGATTCACGAATTTCGTTGATACGAATGGCGTATCGGTCGAAGGCATCTCCGTATGAACCAACAATCACATCAAATTCAACTTTGTCGTAATGCAAGTAAGGCTGATCGCGACGCAAGTCCCAAGCAACACCAGTTGAACGCAGAATTGGCCCACTCGTTCCGAGTGCCAAAGCTTCGTCAGCGGTAATGACACCAACGCCTTGCAGACGCTCGCGCCAAATGGGCTGATCAGTCATCAAGATGTCGTACTCGGCCAAACGACCCGGCAACATCTCAAGAATTTCTAGAACGTCATCGCGCCAACCTGCTGGCAAGTCGGCGGCAACTCCACCTGGGCGGATGAAGTTGTGGTTCATGCGAAGGCCGGTGACTTTTTGGAAGAAGCGCAACACTTCTTCACGTTCGCGCCAGCCGTACAACATCATCGAGACTGCACCAAGGTCCATGCCGTTGGTAGCAAGGAACAACAAGTGACTGCTCATTCGGTTGAGCTCAGAGAGCAACATGCGCATCCACACGGCGCGCTCAGGAATGTCGTTTTCAATGCCGAGTAATTTCTCAACGGCCATTGAGAAAACAAGTTCGTTATTGAGCGGACTCAAATAGTCCATGCGCGTGACATTGGTGCCACCTTGCATGTACGTGAGTTCTTCGCCGGTCTTTTCCATACCGGTGTGTAAGTAACCGATGATGGGCTTGCAACGCAAAACCTTTTCACCTTGAAGTTCAAGCATGAGTCGCAACACGCCGTGGGTACTGGGGTGTTGCGGTCCCATGTTGATGATCATGGTTTGATCTTCGTCGGCGTCAGCCGGAATCTGTCCAAGCTTGGCGGCTTCGGCCTCACTCATACGCAGAACTGAACCGACCTCGCGCAATATTTCTTTGGCGCTGATTTCGCTACGGGCGCGCATTTCTTGCGCGCCTTCATTGGTCTTGAAAATGTTTTCTACCGATGTCATGAGTTAGACCCCTTGAACTGCACCGGGATGCGACCAATCGAATAGTCCTTGCGCAGCGGATGACCATCCCAATCTTCAGGCATCAAAATGCGGGTGAGATCGGGATGTCCGTCAAAAGAAAGACCAAACATGTCAAACACTTCACGTTCCATCGCCTCAGTGCCTGGCCACAAATCAAACAATGACGCAATGGTCGGATCAGATTCTGGAACTTGAACACGCACGCGAATGCGATCACGCGTCGCGATTGCCGTGAGGTTGACGACAACTTCAAATCGTTCTGCGTCAATTCCCTCGGGCAAAGTGCGTCCCGAGTGAGTGAGGTAATCGGCTGCAGTGAGATCGCTGCACATGACATAACCGCCATCGAGCAACTTCTTCATTAACGCCACGTATTGCGCACGGGTTGGGTGCACAACTGTTTGGCCACGAGAATCACTGACTGGACAACCGTGTAGTTGCGGTTGTGGTTCAGGCGTTACATCAACATCGGTCGTGCCATCACTCATAACCGTGTCCCCATAACTTCTGGACGACCAAGCGAGACTGCAACTGGAGACATCTGCGCAGGGATTTCGGTGATATGAATATTTGCACCGGCACCGCTGTTTGCTCGACGACGCATAATTTCGCCGTCTTCAATCTTCTGGTGCAAAGTTTCAATGGCATGAATGAGGGTCTCGGGTGTTGGCGGGCAGCCCGGTGCGTACACATCAACGGGAACAATTTGGTCGACGCCTTGAAGTATCGCGTAGTTGTTGAACATGCCGCCGCTTGATGCACACACACCCATCGAGATCACCCATTTGGGTTCCATCATTTGGTCGTACACCTGACGCAACACCGGCGCCATCTTTTGGCTCACACGACCGGCGACGATGATGATGTCGGCTTGGCGCGGCGAAGCACGGAAAACTTCCATACCGAAACGAGCGATGTCGTAGTGCGGACCACCCGTACCCATCATTTCAATCGCACAGCAAGCCAAACCAAACGTCGCGCCCCAACTTGAGCGACTACGTGACCACTTGACGAGATCTTCAATGCGACCAGTGATGAAGTTGTGTTCGAGGCCACCAAGTCCATCGTCGAGTACGTTGCGAACTACACCCATTTCGATTCCCCTACTACTCAGGCAGCCTGGTCGTTATCGACGCGGCCTTCAAGACCGACGCGACGAATTGTCGATGTTGATGTGCGGGTAGCCGAGACACCGTCGACAAGTCGACGCGCCTTTGCAACCGGACCCCAATCAAGGGCACCACGAGCAACGACATAGACAAAAGCTAAAAAGAACACCACGCTGAAGGCCAACATTTCCCAAAACGCAAAAGCACCGAGCTCTGCTCGGTTGACGGCGTATGGATAAATGAAGATGATTTCAATGTCGAACATGATGAACAACATCGCGACAATGTAGAAGCTCACCGGAAAACGTTCAGGTGGTTCTCGCGTTGGGACAATGCCACATTCGTAGGGCGCTTCCTTTGCCGACGACGGTCGACGCGGGGCCAACAAACGTGACGCCACAAAACTCAGAGCACCAAACAGAATTCCGAGAATCGTGAGAGCAAGAACGGGGAGGTACTGACCCATGCGTTAAACCTTCGCAGGAGTCGTCGCGCCCGAAACATGTGCCGCCACCATCTTGTCTCGACGATGCAGCATCAGACAGCACAAGAAGAAAATGATGGCTGAGCCCACAGTAATGAAGAACGCTGGTTGACGCTTTGTACCGAGATCGCGAATCATGATCACGTATTGGTGAGGCTGGCTCTCGTCAATCACTGGTCGAGCTGGCGCACGACCTGGTTCTTCTCGTTGTGGCAGTAACGGCGCAATTTCGACGACGGCGTAATGAGGCTTGTGGAAGAAGGCAACGAAGTCAATCTCGTCACCCAATTTTGGATAACGCTCTCCGCCTCGCTTGTACACCGCAACTGCTTCGTATTCTCCGGCGGCGTACATTTCAGCTTCAAATTGAATGATTTCATCGGCTGCCGCAATGGCTTGACCGCGTCCCTTATCGTCAGTGGGCAAAACTTCCCAACCTTCAGATTCGAGTGCTGCCGCCGCAGCAGCGGCGACTTCGGTGGGCGAAGCATCATCTGCGACTTGAACTGATTCTTCAATGACCTCAGATTGGTTAAGAAGAGAACCGTCGCGAACAATCGTAAATGGATCAGCGGGCTTCCAAGATGGTTGATTGCCAATGAGACCAATTCCGTAGGTCATCCAAATGACGCCCATCATCAACATCCAGCCGAACAGTCCGGCCATGGCCACCAAAAATCCGAGGCGGATGCCAAGGTTGGTACCAAGAAGTAGATAGACACTGCCGCATAACGCGACCGTGCCAATGATGACCGTGAGAAGTCCGCGAAGTTCGGGTTCCCAACCAATACTCAGAAGTGCGCTCATAGTTCGTTCCGTACGTAGTTCACGATCTGTTGGATCTGCTCATCGGTGAGAAGGTCACCGAACCCAGGCATACGTCCAGAGCCCTGACCCTGTATGCCGTACTTGACGCCGTATTTCGAACCAGCCTTAATGAAATCAATCATTTCTTGTTCGGTTGAGAAGTGACTGTTGGTTGCACCACCCGTGAGGTTCCAACCAAATGCTCCTGAACCCGTCTGTCCGGGTTCGCCCCAACTCCATCCGGGCGTGTGGCAGCGAGCGCAACTATAGGCACCTGCTCCCGACTCCAGATTGAACAACGCTTCACCGATCGAACCGTAGGTTCCATCGTCAACCGACTTTTGCGCGGCTGCTTGGATCTTGTCTTGTTCTGAGACTGGCAAATGTCCGCCATCGCAGTTGAGTGGATCGGCATCAGCGACGATGCAATCTTCGCGCGGAATCTGAATGCTCTTGAGGTACGAAATCAAGGTATCAATCTGCTGCGAGTTCAACGGTCCGCCACCGTCAACACCCCATGGGGACATTGGCGAGAATGGACGACCATAAACCAAAATGAAGCGAACTTCATCTTCATCAAAACGGTAGAACACCGTGTTAATCGCTGGGGCTTTCCAAGTGACGGCCTTTACTTCGCCGGTCTTTGAATCAGTCACGGTGTACGGGGCGGCACCGCCAGCTCCGTTCATGCCACCATGGCAACCTGCGCAGTTGAATCCACCTTCAGCAGTTGAGGCAAAGAGACCTGATCCCCAAGAAATAAAGCGGTTGGCCTGACCCTCAGTCGTATTTCGTTGACGGTTCGGTTCATTCAGCCAGTAGGCCGGCAGACCAATGGTGATCGTGGCCAAAATTAAGACTCCGAGCAACTGCAAACGCTGTAGTCGGTGACCTTCAAGTTCTTCGTCGTCGTAGTACGCCTTGCGGTTAGCAGCAAGTTCGATTTCTGAACCAATTTCGGCTTTACCGGCCGAACGATTCATCACGGCATACACAATCCAGCCGACCACAAAGGTCAGCGTGATCACGACGGCGATGGTATTTGTGGCTGATGCAGCAATCATGATCAGTGTTTCGCTCCTCCGCCGACACAGTGCGGCCCTTCAGCTTCCTGACCGGTCGTGTTGATACCAATCGCTGGGCCTTCAAAAACAGTTCCGGTGTCAACGATGACGTTGCCATTGGTGACCGACACGCCGAATCGGTCCATTCCGCGAGGAGCGGGTCCCGCTTTCTTTTCACCAACTCGGTCGTACTGCGAACCGTGACATGGGCATTCAAACCATTGCGAACTCTTGCATTCGGGGACTCGACAACCGAGGTGCGGACACTTCTGGTACAACGCAACGACGCCGGCTTCCATTCCAGCCAACACCGGACCCTGCGATGCGAAAGTCACGCGTGCTTTGGGCAAAGCATCCTTCGGGTACGAAGTCAACCATGTACGCGCTTCGGGCTTATACACAAATCCTTTATCACTACGGATTTGGACAACGAGATCTTCAAGTCGACCAATGTTGACCTTTGATCCGAATCCTCCACCAGCACGCGGCCACAAGAATGCGATACAGGCCACACCAAAAGACGCGATGCTCGCTGTCATCAAAGTGACGGCAGCACGGTTAAAGAACTGACGTCGCGAAACGTCAACCGCGTCTTGATCGGGAGCTTCCCATGCGACTGGCGCAACTTCTGCGGCCTTGGCGAGTTCAGATGAACGCGTCGCCACTTCAGTTGATTCGTAAGCTGCGCCCGACGGACCAGCGCCCGATTCGGCCTTAATGGACTTGTCGCGCTTCACGGTTTCGCGTGATAACGCGCCGGCGCCGCGAACATCGGAGCGTCGCGCCGACGTCACGAGGACGACAGCGGCCAACACCACGATGACTGCGATGGCAATGATGATTGTTGCTAGGGGTGTCATAAAAGTTCGATCCTCACAACTCGAAGAACAGGCCGTCACGCCATGGGAAGACAAAGTTGAATCCAGGACCACGGAAGAACGAACCGATCATCACGAGTACAGCCCAGAACATGAGGTGCACGGTCATGATTGATGTTGCGAACTTACGATCCTCTGGTTTGTTTGATGGGTTCTTGTCAATGTACGGAGCAAGAATCAAAGCGAACAAGGCAATACCTGGAACCGTTACACCAGCAACCATCGGGTGGAACATGGTCAACAATTCCTGCAATCCGAGGAAGTACCACGGGGCCTTAGAAGGGTTCGGTGTTTGGTTGGGGTTGGCCAACTGCAACAACGGAGCGTTCACGAAAATCGAGAAGAAGAACAAGAACGCGGTGCAAGCCAACGCTGCAACAAATTCGGCAGCCAACAAGTGTGGCCACGTGTGGACTTTGTCAACGGGTGTGGCCTTCACATCTTGGATTGATCCGGACTTAACAACGGTCAACAAACGCTGAGTGTGTCCACCGGGACCAGCGCCAACTGGAACGCCACCAGATGCTGGAGCTGCCGCAACTAATGCGCCAACCTTTTCAGCGACCGCAACTGCGCCACTATCGCCTTCAACTTTTGCCTTAGCAGCTTTGCTGCGCTCAAGGAGATGCGCAGGAATACGTGGATCAGCCGCCGGGGCATCGCTTGCAGCCGGCGCAGCAGCACCAGCTTCTTCAGCAGCCTTATCGCGAGCAGCCTGCGCTCGCTTCAGAAGGTGTTCGGGGATTTCAGTCATGTTGAATCAAGTCCTTTCAAGCACCGGTCACAAAGGACCTGAGATGCCGCCGTCCTTACGGACACGCCAGAAGTGGATAGCCATGAAGATCACGATGACGAAAGGAAGCATGAGTACGTGCAACACGTACCAACGCAACAAGGTTTCTGAACCAATTTCGACACCACCGAGCAACACGAAACGCACCTGCGAACCAAACACTGGCGTATAGCCCATCATGTTTGTTCCTACGGCCACGGCCCACATGGACAACTGGTCCCATGGCAACAAGTAACCGGTGAACGAAAGCAACAAGGTGAGTGTCAACAACACGACACCAATAACCCAGTTGAATTCGCGCGGAGCCTTGTATGCACCGTGATAGAAAACGCGAGCCATGTGCAAGAACACCGAGAGCACCATTAAGTGGGCGCCCCATCTATGCATATTTCTCACAAGTAATCCGAACGCCACCGAAGTCTGAAGACTGCTGATGTCATTCCAGGCAGCAGTTGCTTCGGGTCGGTAGAAGAACATCAAGAAGATGCCCGTTACGGTTAACAAAATAAAGAGGAAGAAACTCAAACCGCCGAGACACAAGGTGTAACTGACCTTGACCGCGTGACGCTTCACCTTCACTGGGTGCAAGTGATAGAGCACCGAGTTCATGATCACGTATGAACGGTTACGCGGGCTGTCGGTGTAGCCCTTACGGAAAATAGAACCAGGACGGAAGATCGAGTTCCAGGCTTGGCTGCCTTGAACTCCTTCTACCGTTTTATTCAGCCGCTCTTTTGCGGTGGGTCGGGGATCTTCGATGACCTTAGCCATGTGATTGTCTCCTAGAAACGCATTCCGTAGGCGTATCCGTGGTTTGCGGTACGGGTGTGTGTGTCACCGGTTGCAAGTGCTGCACCGGCCTTGCCGAGAATGATGACGCCGGTCGGACACCGATCGACGCACAGTGCACAACGCGTACACACATCATCATCAATAATAAAAAGAACATTGTCGTTGGGGTCAATTCCTGGACGCTCGGTTCCTGTGGCTTCGACCACAGCATCTGGCGTCACCATGTGAATGCACTTCCACGGACAAATATCGACGCAACCCTCACACATGATGCATTCGGATTGATCGATATGAATGAACTGCTTGGGCTTCACCGCCTTGGTGAGATAGTCCGCGTCCACCTCAACCAGTTGGTACTGGTCGGTGAATGGCATCATCGGCGGATTGGCGTCGGTACGGGCCATGAGTTATGCCTTTTTCACCAAAGGACGACCGTACGTTGATTGCTCAACTGCGGTTGATTTCTTGGTTCCACGCTTTTGCCACCACATCCAGGTGTAAATCTGCACACCCAAGAGAACGCCATAAAGGCCAGTGACGATGATGTCACCGATCTGCAAGTAATTGATGTCGAACGGAAAGCTTCCGCCCTTTGCTTGCGACTTAAAAATTGAGCCAGGTCCGAGGAACGGCTTGTCAGAGCGCCAGCCGAGTTCGTTTTGCACGTGGACGAGCCACTGGTGCGGAAGGACTCCGTAACCAATGAACATCACGAAGAATGCGTACACCGAGCCAATCATTGCTTCGCCCCATGACACTGGCGTACCGATCGGGCGCCGTTTGCCGTATACGAAAATCAGACCAGTCAAAATGACGGTCAGTATCAAGGAGAAAATGAAGGCCTGATTCATTCCCGGCCATTTCAGAATGTTTATAGCCAGCATGCAGCCGGTCATCCCTTCTATGCCCTGTAACGAGGTCGATACATGGTCGTTGCACGTATTGGTTGGTGGAAGTTGGAGGTTTTTTTCTTGCTTACATTCGGCACTGACAGCTTGCGCCACCAGGACCACCTTGAACCTTAGTCGCCAAGGGTCACGCGCGACCCAACTCCTTGAAGTTGGACCGAACAAACTTTTTTGACGGCCGACGACCGTTGACCAGTCGACGAATAGTGGTCTATCAGCACTCCCACCCCCTTAGGCGTGGTTGTGCGCAAGTTCACGGTACCCAAGTCGTCTCGTGCGTGACGGGTTTCCTGAGATAAAAGTGCGAGGAATTCCGTCATAGGGTCGCTCGCCCTCTAGTGTTCTTACCGAAGTCGGTCACCATTCGGTGACTGTCAACTATTTGTCGTGCCCCACGCCCGAAAGGACTGGCCTGTGACCGAGATTCCCGAGCACCTACTGAAGCGCTCCCGCGACCGCAAATCTGCGGGTGGAGACGCATCCTCCAGTGAGGCTTCTGCGTCGACGCCAGCGACAACCACGGCAGCCCCGGTTGCCAAAGTTGTTGCAGAAACACCAGTAAAAGCAGCAGTTTCAAAGCCCGAACCGGCTTATATCAAGGCTGCGAAATCTCGTGGTCGGATCCCATCTTGGGCCATGGCCACATTGGCTCTGTTGCCGATCTTCCTGTTCATGTACGTGCGGGGTCTCCAACCGCAAAAGGCTGAGGCCAGTGGTCCGATCGCCATCGGAATTGAAAACTATGGCGCCTGCGCCAGTTGCCACGGAGCCGATGGCGCGGGTGGAGCGGGTCGAGCTTTGAAAGACGGCGAGTCCCTCAAGACCTTCCCCCATATTGAAGACATGCTCAATTGGGTGTACGCCGGAACCGAAGCCTATGAAGCAGCCGGTGTTGCCACCTATGGCGATCCGAATCGTGAAGGTGGAGCCCACGCCCCGCGTTCATATAACGGCAGTGCCATGCCCGCTCAGGGTGCTATGGCTGGTGGAGCGCTCACTGATTACGAAATTCTCGGACTCGTCTGCCATATTCGTTATGACATTTCAGGTGCTGATGAAGCCGGTGAGTGGGCTGAAGAGTACGAAAAGTGGTGCAGCGCCGAAAGCGAAATCTTCTTGGGTCTCGAAGACGGATCCATGACTTTTGATAGTCCTGAACTCGGTGTTGGCACCGCCCCACGTCTGGGAACTGCTGCCGACGCCGAAATCATGGTCGCCGGCTGAACGACCAAGTTCGTTCATGAGGCTGGTCGCGGGTCTCGCCCCTGGCCTGACCTGACCACACCATGAAACAACATCACGATGTTCTGATTATTGGGGCTGGCCCTGCGGGGGCCGCGGCTGGATATTGGCTCGCCTCCGAAGGCTTCGATGTGGTCATGGTCGACGAGAAGGTCTTCCCCCGTGAGAAAACTTGCGGTGACGGACTCACCCCTCGGGCGGTCAAACAGATCAACGACATGGGTCTTGGCGACCAATTAACCCAGTTTCACCGCTACGACGGGTTGCGCGCCACGGGCCACGGCAAATCTCTTGAACTGCACTGGCCCTCACATCCGATCTACCCGCAACACGGTTATGTCGTGCGACGTCGCGAACTTGACACCATGGTCGTGCGCAATGCTGTCGCTGCTGGAGCAACTTTGCTCGAAGGCCACGAAGCGCTTGCACCAGTTCTCGAACGAGGTTTCGTGCGTGGTGCAACGGTGCAAGCAAAAGATTCAGACACTCCGATCGACATCATGTCGCGATACGTGATTGTTGCTGATGGGGCAAATAGTCGCTTTGGTCGCGCGCTCGGAACTTTCCGAACTAAAGAATGGCCTTACGGCACAGCAATTCGTGGTTATTGGGAAACGCCACGTCATGACGAACCGTGGATTGAATCAGCACTTGACGTGAAGGACCGTCAAGGTAATTCGATGCCTGGATACGGATGGATCTTTCCGATTGGTGATGGCACGGTCAACATTGGTGTTGGTTTGTTGTCAACATTCCGCGATTACAAAAGTGTCAACACCACCCACCTCCTCAACGAGTTCGCGCATACCGTTGGCGAACGTTGGGAAATTGATCCCGATCAACCAACCGACAAACCAATGTCGGGTCGCATTCCTATGGGTGGTTCAGTCGGACCAAAATCAGGCCCAACATATCTAGTCATTGGTGATGCAGCAGGAAGTGTTAATCCGTTCAACGGCGAGGGCATTGACTACGCCTACGAAACTGCACGTATCGCCACGCAAGTTTTGACCGAAGCAATTCGCAACAACGATCCAACTGCTTTGCAGCGTTATCAAACCATGATTGATGATGAATATGGTCAGTACTTCAAAGTTGCGCGATTGTTCGCGCGAATCGTTGGGCGTCCGGTCATCATGCGCGAGTTATCCCGTGTTGGCATGAATAATCGAACGTTGATGGAATGGGTATTGCGCATCATGTCAAACTTGTTGCGACCCGATGAGATTGGTCCTGCCGAGGCTGCTTACAAAGCAGCGGCTGCAATTGTGCGACTTGCGCCCAACGCGTAACTCAAAACATTTCTTTATTGGCCGATACAGCGAACTGCTGAGACTTGTGATTGCGCAAGATCAACAATGGCAACATGTCGATCAGCAAACTTTTGCACGAATGCTGCGAGATTCGGAGTTTCTTCTTTACAGCGTCGCACAACTTTGTCAAGCAGCGGTACTTCCCAACCATTCACGAGCTGCGCGTAAGTAACACCATCAAGCAAGGTTTCAATTGCCGGTAACTCAAGTTCGGTTGTTCCTTCAGCGGGAGCAGCTACCAATGCAAACCACACCACGCCATCACCGAGAGTATCGGCCAACAACACACACGCATTGAGTGCATCTGGAAACAAACACGACGATTCAGCCAATGTTCCATCGGCCAATGTCAATACACGTCCGTCTTGCAATACTGCGGTGGCGTCTCCCTGAGTCGTACCACCAGATACTGACCACGTTCCATCTGAACGAATCGTTGACGTTTGCGCGATCAAGTCAATCCGTCGCGAGCTGGCATTCAGCACTACTTCGGTCGGACTACTGCCTCCTTGACATGCCCAGAGCAATCCAGTCAGAGCGAAGAGCACACCAAGGGCAGCCCAATATCGCCAACTCAGAAACTGTCGCACACTCTGATCGTAGGGCTTCAGGCAGTCGCGGCGCGGGCAGCTCGATGAAAACGATCGGCAAGATCATTCATCACTACTTCGGTATGTCCAAGACCAACAAAGATCGCTTCGTAAGCACCAGGGGCCATCGCAACACCTTCGTTCAACAAACAATGAAAGAGACGTGCGTACAAGGCTTCATCAGTTTGCTTGGCTTCATCAAAATTGATGGGTAAACGAGAACCACCCAGTGCATTGCCTAAGTAGATACCTACCAAGGTGCCCACGCGTGATGTGGTAACCGGTAAGCCGGCTGCGGTCGTTGCATCAGTAATCAGACTTGCTAGTCGAGTGGCTCGTAATTCGAGTTCAGCGTAAACATCAGATGTGAGTTCGCTCATAGCGGCCAATCCAGCAGCAGTGGCCATCGGATTACCGGCCAATGTTCCGGCGTGGAAAACTTTGCCGAGCGGAGTCAGATTTTCCATGACATCGCGCCGACCGCCTACTGCACCAATAGGTAAACCTCCACCAATTACTTTGCCAAAGCAGGTGAGGTCGGGCTTGACATTAAACCGACCTTGCGCACCATCTGTACCTAAACGAAAACCAGTGATGACTTCATCAAAGACCAAAAGTGCGCCGACACGATCACAGGCAACACGCAGTCCTTCAAGGAAACCAGGTGCTGGTGCAACGACTCCCATATTTGCCGCCACCGCTTCAACGATGACGCACGCAACAGTTTCATCAATTTCTGGGACCACGTTGTATGGAGCCACGATGGTGTTCGCAACTGCTTCAGGAGGAACACCCGCAGTGCCTGGTATTCCAAGTGTTGCAACACCGCTTCCGCCGGCGGCTAACAAAGCATCAGTTGCGCCGTGAAAGTTGCCGTCAAAGATGATTACTTTTGATCGGCCGGTTAGCCCGCGGGCCAATCGCACCACTGTTGAAGTTGCCTCCGTGCCAGAGTTCATGAAACGCACGCGTTCACACGAAGGCACGCGCTCACTGATTGCTTCAGCCAATTTCATTTCACGCGGTGTCGGAGCACCAAATGAAGTTCCGTCTGGAGCAGCATCACGAAGTGCCGACGTAATCGCCGGATGAGCATGACCCAAAATGACGGCGCCGTAACTCTGCACTAAGTCGATGTACTGCTTACCTTCGACATCGTAAACATGTGCGCCATCGCCTCGTGCAACCACATACGGTGAACCACCGACGGCCTTAAACGCACGAATTGACGAGTTCACTCCACCAGGGATCACACGAGTTGAGCGTTCAAAGACTTGTTTGTTTGAAGGTGTTCCGGCTCCGGTACACACAATCGGATTGCAACCGACAGCAACGCATGCCGTGGCATCACAATACGGAATTGATGACTGCTGTTGAGTTGTCATTGGTTTCAGCCGTTCGCTAGCTCGGCGTACCAACGCGCGAGGTACGTCAAAATAATGTCTGCGCCAGCGCGCTTAATTGCGGTGAGATGTTCAGTCGCTACCACATCGTGATCAATCCAGCCATTTGCACTTGCTGCTTTAATCATCGAGTATTCGCCACTCACGTGATACGCCGCAACGGGAACATTCACGATTGAGCGCACAGCAGCGATGACATCTAGATATGCCAGTGCTGGCTTCACCATCACCATGTCGGCACCTTGTTCAATATCTGCTTCGACTTCGGTGAGGGCTTCGCGCGCGTTTCGCCAATCTTGTTGGTAACCCTTGCGATCGCCGCCACCAACAATTTGTACATCCACAGCATCACGGAATGGTCCGTACAAACCTGACGCATATTTTGCTGAGTAAGCGAGGATTGATGTTTCAACATGACCCGCTTGATCAAGCGCACTACGAATCACACCGACTTGACCGTCCATCATTCCGCTCGGAGCAACGATGTGAGCACCGGCGTTGGCTTGAGCGATAGCAGCCTTGGCATAAATCTCGAGAGTCTTATCGTTGTCGACCGAACCGTGACCATCAAGAATCCCGCAGTGTCCGTGACTGGTGTATTCATCAACGCACAAATCAGACATCAACACCATGCGGTCACCAAGATCTGAACGCAAATCATTCAGCGCAACCTGCACGATTCCGGCTGGATCAAATGCTCCCGAACCAATTTCGTCTTTCTTGGCCGGAACACCAAACAGAATGACTGACTTAATACCAAGGTCGGCAAGTTGACGAACTTCCTCACGCAGACTGGCTCGTGAATGTTGCACAACACCTGGCAGTGACGTGATCGGAATCGGAGTATCAATACCTTCGCGAACAAACAATGGCGCTACAAGATCATTGACATCGAGACGAGTCTCAGCGACGAGATCGCGCAAAGCCTGAGTGCGGCGCAAACGACGCGGACGTGACACGGGGAAGCGTGCGGACATCCCCCCAGCCTACGGTCGGTGCGACCTCAACGACTCGCCAGTGCCCGCGCGGTTGCTTCCACAAGACCGGACAACGACTGTTCTGTGGCAACAACAACATCAGAGATGCCAATTTCAGTGAGTGCCGTTGCGGTCATCGGTCCCATCGCCACCACCACCTTGGGCATCGTGGTACCGAAGACATCATGCCAAGCCCGCACCGATGACGCTGAGGCAAAAGTGATGGCATCGGCGACAACGATCTCGGTTTTCCGGTCTTGGTCGGGTGTGATGGGAATCGTGCGATAGGTCGTCACTCGATGAACGGTCCAACCTTTGTGGCGAGCCGCCTCTTCAAAATCAGTTCCTGCCGATTCGGCGACAGCTAGGAGAATTCGCCCCGAGCCAGATGGAAAACTTTCACCCAGTGATCGACCCGTCTGCACGTTCGGCACCAAATCAGCGCGGCCAATAGCTGCTGCAGTTGCTGTTCCGACTGCTGCCACCTTGAAGTGTTGCCGCACCGACGCGATTGAAGAAATTGCTTCACGAAATCGATGCGCGCCCTCGGGCGATGTCACGACTACCCAGTCGTAACTCTCAATGTTGTCAATCGCTGTCTGTAATGCGATCCCCGCATCTAGGGCATCAACAGTCGTGGTGACCGGAATTTCAAGAACCTGCGCTCCTTGATCGTGCAACAAAGTTGTCAAACCGCCCGCCCGCTCAGCCGCACGAGTCACGATGATCGTTCGACCAGCAAGCGTGGGCGAGTTCGATGTCATATTTCAGCCGGCAACAAAATCTCGGGCTACCTGTGCGGCAGCTCGCGACGCAACAAGTAGGTCGTCATGCGAAGTAACTGATCCAGTTGGCACCGTGGCAAAGTGATGTTTCGTGCCATCGTCAGATGCCAGATACACCAACATTTTTTCGCCATCGTCGTACGCTCCAACAGGTAACGAACAGCCACTACCTAACTCAGCAAGGAATGCTCGTTCATGCTCAACCGCGCGACGTGAAGGCGCATCATCAATGTCCGCCAAAATGGTGCGTGTCTGCTCGTCATCAATACGGCATTCAATTGCAACACAACCTTGGCCAACCGCTGGCACCATCACATCAACGGCCATGTACTCATTAATGCGTTCAGTCCAGCCCAAAATTTCAAGAGCAGCTGCAGCCATCACGATTGATCCATCCGTTGGAATTTTCTCAAGACGGGTCGGAATGTTGCCACGCAGTTCAACAAATTGAAGATCGCGTCGTATGGCCGACAATTGCGCGCGACGACGGACAGATCCCGTGGCGATCGTTGCACCTTGGGCTAAATCATTGAGTGCACGACCTACCAACACATCACGGGGATCACGACGTTGGCCAAAAGCGCCAATACACAAACCATCAGCTGGAGTTGATGGCAGATCTTTTGCGCTATGCACTGCGATGTCGGCACGACCAGCCAAAACGGCCGCCTGAACCTCTTTCACAAACACGCCTTGACCACCGATGGTGTGCAGAGGTACATCTTGTTTCTGATCGCCAGTGGTATCAACAAAAACAAGTTCAACTGTTAAACCGCTATGTGTTGACTCAAGTAACTGAGCAATTGCAGTTGACTGGGTGCGAGCTTGCGCAGAACTACGTGTCGCGATACGAAGGATGCTCATCGGGACGCTGCGACCATTACGAAAGATCAAAGAGATCGCGAACAGCCGCAGAGTTGCGTTCGCCACGTGGCGTTCCCGCATCATCTTTCAGACGTACCGACATATCGTGCAACAACTTGGCCACGATTCCTTTAGTGACCGCGTCAACTGCATCTTGTTGTTCGGGTGTCAGTGATGACAACTTCTTGTGTTGGCGGTCTATTTCGGCGGCACGCACTGCCTCGGCGCGCTCGTGCAATTGCGCAACCAGCGGTGCTGCCTGGCGTGCGGTCGTCTCCATATTGAAACGTTCGATTTCTTGCACGATGATGTCGCGAACAGCGAGTGCTTCGGTTGCTCGTTGCGCTTGACCACGAGCAGCCCAGTCGCGCAAATTGTCAAGATCAAGCAAAGTCACGCCATCGATATGGGCCACTTCAGAATCAACGTCGCGAGGAACAGCAATATCAACAATGAACAAGGGACGATTAGCTCGCTGTGCCATCACATTCTTGACCATGCTCGCATCGATCACGGTTGAACCTGCGCCAGTACATGTGACGACAACATCTGCTTCACCGAGTGTTTCAGCTAGGCGATAGAACTCAGTGACTGATCCATTGACACGGTCGGCCAACGCCTGCGCTTTAGCGATCGTACGATTCGTCACGAAGACCCGACCAACACCCGAGTCGGCCAACGCAACAGTGACGCCTTCGCCCATATCGCCAGCACCAACAACCAGAACAGTCAAGCCATCAATTGCGCCAAGGCTTTCACGCGCCATGTCAACTGCAGCATGACTCACACTTGACGTATGGCGACCGATTGAAGTTTCGGTCCGAGCACGCTTACCGGTTTCGATTGCGTGGCGGAACAAGAGATTTAAAGTTGAGAGCGCTCCACCTTCACGCTGAGAGCGTTCCCACGCAGTGCGCACCTGTCCGAGAATTTCGCTCTCACCAAGCACCGCCGAATCGAGACCCGAAGCAACTTCAAACAGGTGACTGATCGCAGCATCATCGTGCTGGCTATAAACATGCGGAATGAGTTCGTCGGCTGAGAATCCACCAAGGTCGCAGAAGAAATCGCGCAAGTCACCGTAGGCACCGTGGAATTTTTCAGCGACCGCGTACACCTCGGTGCGGTTACACGTCGACAACACAACGACTTCACGAATGTTGGGTCGTGCCATCAAGCCGTGCACGGTCTTGGCAATTGCGTCGTCGGCAATAGTGACCCGCTCCAACAGGGAAAGGGGTCCGGTCCGGTGATTCACCCCGAAGACGACGATCGACACGGCTATTACCTTATTCCCTATGACCTTTTGAGGTACCTATGCGCATGGGATTTCAACCGACTTCTGAACTAGGCGCTGGCGCTCTTAGATGAGGCGATAGCGGCTTGGCGGGTCTGACGTTGCTGCTCGTGATAGCTCAAAATCTGCAATTCGAGGGCTAAATCCACCGTTCGGACCGTAATTCCGAAGGGAAGGGTCAAGACCGCTGGCGAAAAGTTCAAAATACTGGTGATTCCGGCCTTGACTAGGCGTTCGGCCGCATCTTGGGCCGCATCGGCCGGAACCGCAATGACTCCGATCGACACTTGGCGAGAAGCCACGACCTGGGGTAGTTCATCAATGTGGCGCACCCGTACTCCGCCGACCACTCCGCCAATTTTGACGGGATCAATGTCGACGACTCCGGCGACCGGAAATCCCTTTTGCCCAAACCCGCCATAGCCCGACAGTGCTTGACCCAAATTGCCCGCACCAACGATGATCACGGGCCATTCATGATTGAGTCCAAGTTCTCGCTCAATCTGAAAAACCAAGTAACGAACTTCGTATCCGATGCCACGGGTTCCGTAGCTTCCGAGATAACTCAAATCTTTACGAACTTTGGCGGCATTTACTGCAGCAAGTTCAGCAAGTTGTTCAGAGGAGATTCCGGTTGTTTCATTTTCGGCGAGATCGTGAAGTATCCGAAGATAAATCGGCAATCTGGCAACTGTCGCATCAGGAATTCGGCGTCGGGGGCGTTCGGCCATAGTGAAAACGCTACGCGTCACCACGAGAAGTGGCGAGTTCTCGACACTCAAACCTGTTGATAAACGATGGTCATTGGTCACCGCTGTCACCACAGATCACAGGACGCCCACTCCCTTGCCGTCCACTCTGCTCTAATCTCACAGTGTGACACTGAATGCTGCTCTCGGCGCTGCTGCAACCTTGGTCGCTCTCGCATTCAGCATTTCAACTTTTGATCGCTGGTTACGACGCCGGCGCCCACACGATGGTGCGTGGAGTTTTTCGCTTCTGTTATTTGCAGTTGGTTCGTTCGCTCTTTGGTGGGCCGAAGCCCGCGGGTGGAGTCTTGGTTCATTCCGCGTTTTCTTTTTGGCTGGTGCAGTGCTAAATGTTCCGTGGCTCGCACTCGGCACTGTCTATTTGTTGTTCGGTCCGCGTATTGGTTACATCACCAAACAATGGCTGATCACATTGTCAGGAGTCGCAGTTGGTGTGGTGCTGATCGCTCCAACTAAATCGAGCGACCTCGGAGAGCAAACGATGCCACAAGGCAGTGACTTGTTTGGAGTCGCGCCACGGGTTTTCGCGGCAGTTGGTTCTGGTGTCGCAGCGCTAGTGATCATTGTTGGCGCCATTTGGTCAATCATTCGCGTGACCCGTGGTCGTATCCCCGCAGTCGGAGAAGCAAAACGACACATCACCAACGCTCGTCGCCACGCCACCAGTAATGCACTCATCGCTCTCGGCACTTTGGTGTTGTCAGGAAGTGGAACCTTGGCCGGTCGTATGGGCGAAGATCGTGCCTTCGCCATCACATTGCTGGTCGGAATTGTCGTGCTGTTTAGTGGTTTCTTAGTCGCTTCAAATCAGCCCAAACAATCACAACGCCCGGCGCAACAACTTTCCGAAGGTATTGCGCGGTAGTTCGTCCACGATCAACACTTTGTTCGGACACTTGTAGCGCGCCACATGATCATGGCAATGATCGATTAGCGCATCTTCATCAACACTTGCACCCTCGTGTAACACCACAAACGCTTTCACTGCTTCACCAGTTGTGGGGTGAGGAACACCAATCACACCTGCTTCAAGTACCGCCGGGTGACGCTTCAATACTTCTTCAACCTCAGCTGGATACACATTGAAACCAGAGACGATAATCAAGTCTTTCGCACGGTCAACGAGATACAGATAGCCGTCATCATCAACCATCGCGATGTCACCGGTGTGAAGCCAACCATCTTTATCAATCACTCGTGCCGTGGTCACTGGGTCGTTCCAGTAACCCACAAACACGTTCGGACCTTTGACAAGAACTTCACCACTGTCACCAACTGGGACATCGTTGCCTTCAGTGTCAACGACTCGCACTTCAAGTCCTTCTACTGCCCGACCGACCGACCCTCGTCGAGGTTCGATACCGACAGAACTTGTCACAACTGGTGCGGCTTCGGTGAGTCCGTAACCCTCACGCAAATCGATATTGAATTTGCGCTTCAAACGCTCGGCTGCATCTTCAGGCATCCGTGCGGCGCCAGTGAGAGCCATACGAACCGTCGCAAATGCTGAGGCACTTACATCTTCCATCAATGAGATTGCAATCCACACCGGAGGTGCGCCAGGAACAATGGTGATTTTACGATCAATGATCGTTTCAACTGCAGTAACTGGATCGAATCGTTGAATGAGTACGACGCACGCACCAGCCATCAGTGACATTCCCAAGACAACGTTGAGTCCAAAGATGTGGAACATCGGCAACACACCAAAAACTACGTCGCCCTCTTTGATGTGATCACTTGTTGAATTGTTCTGACAGATATTTTCGAGCAGGTTGCCGTGCGACAAAATTGCGGCCCGTGGCGAGCCAGCGGTTCCACTCGTAAAGATAAGAACCGCCGGAGATGGTGCGGGAAGGCTGACCCATTTTGTGGCTGGACCATGTAAAAGATCATCAAACACATGAAGCGCAATATCGCCGCTCAACGATGTTGCACTGATTTGATCGCTCACGATGATGTGGCGTAGCGAAGTCAGTCGTGATTGATCAATTCCTTGAAAGGATGCAACACCCGATGGTTCAACGATGACCGCGATTGGATCAACACTGATCAATTCAGATTCAAGTTCGGGGCTTGGGCTCAGCGGGTTGAGTGGCACCGCAATCGCGCCGGCACCGATTGTTGCTAAGTAGGCGACGACGAAACCTCGCCCATTACCGCAGACCATCGCGACGCGGTCACCGGCCTTCACGCCAAGGTTCATTAGTGATCCGCGAAAACCTTCAACCTGTTCGCGAAGTTCTCCGTACGTGGTGGTGCGACCCTGACTGATGAAAGCAGGAAGGTGCGCGGCGTGTGAATCAATGATCGATGCCAAGTTCATTGCGGGCTCCTGATCTACAAACGCATGAGCGAAATGATTCCGGCAACAAAGATCGCACCTAACAAAATGGCCATCGTCAATGTGGTTGCTGGACGCATGACCTAACCATAGTGATTCTGGTGCAGGATCTTTGCAAAATACGCAACGATTCTGCACCAGAATCACAAAGAAATTTACGTTTGAGGGGTTGGGCGAAGGGTGACTGGGGTTGAAACGGTCGGTTCAAGACCGCCCGGTTGCAAAGTGACTTGCTGACTCTCACCTAATCCCAATTGATCAGTCGCTGATCCGCTATCAACAGCAACGCACAACAGTCCAGATGAATCAACGACTAACCCGGCAGTACCTTGACCCAGTTCGGCGTACGACCGCGCCACAACAAAGTTGCGGATGGTCTCACCAAATGAAACTCGAACGCGTTCAACGGGAGCAGTCCAAGAAGTTTCGAGATCATCAAGGCTCACATTGAGTTGACAGTTACCGAAGCGATCAACCCACAGCACTTCACATTCGAAGCCGCCGTTCTCTTCGCGCGGAATCGGCACGAGGCCAGGCAACAACAGCGACGAATCAATTTCGGTGCCGACGTCAAAGAGATCTTCACCATTCGCCAATAAGGCAGCGATTGGCGCAAACACATCACGTGCCACAAATGTTGCACCGGGTGAAGCAAGATGCAACTCATCACGATCTAAAACCACAGCGCGCTCGGCACCACCAGCAAGCGCAACTCCTGGCGCTAACACTCCATTATCAGGACCAATAAAGATTCCTGCTCCACCAGCAACTTCAACAGCAACAAGTCGACGATCAAACGCTGCACCCGGATCAACTGCCGCAATCACAATTCCTTCAGTGAGATACGGAACCGCGCGAGCCAACGACAACGACGCACCACGCGTATCAAACGGAGCAATGCCATGAGTGAGATCAATCACCACAACATGCGCTGCAGACTCGCGCAACACCGCCTTCACGACTCCAACGTGTTCTGACTCATAGCCAAGATCAGATAAGAACGAAACGGTGTCATAAGTACGACTCACGTTCGACAGTGTGTCAGTCGATCAGGCAAAAATTGCGAGCCGTGAAAACATCCGAGAATGCGACAGGGCCGGTGTCAACCCCCCGATGACACCGGCCCAGTCGGCGCTGCTCTTTCGAGCGCGTCTTCCAGCTTTTCAGCTAGCGGTCTTGTGACCTGCGACATACCCTAGACCCGCTTTGCGCCAAATGTGAAAATTTGCGCAGAGATTTTTTGCAGAAATTCCCGAATAAACGGGGCTTTTTTCACTAATTTCCCTAGCGGTTGCCTAATTCACGACTGCGGTCGGTCGCGGCCTTGACGGCCTGAATGAAAGCGGCGCGCACGGCCTCGGTTTCGAGCACCGAAACCCCGGCAGCAGTGGTTCCGCCAGGCGAAGTGACGCTGGCGCGCAAGTCGGCAGGGGCTTCACCCTGAGCCAACAACTTGGACGAACCAACAAACAATTGACGCACCAAAGTCTCGGCGGTTGCCCGCGGCAAGCCGGCGGCCACACCAGCGTCCATCAAGGCTTCGGCCACCAAGAACAAGTACGCCGGACCACTACCAGCCAAACCAGTCACCACATCAAGTTGCGATTCGGGTACCCGCACCACGAGACCAACTGAACCAAGCACTGCTTCAGCCCACTCAATATCGACTTCAGTGGCATGAGCGCCCCCCGCAATTGCCGAGGCCCCTTCGCCCACTAACGACGGCGTATTGGGCATGGCGCGAATGACCGCGACTCCAGTTCCGCAGGCTGCCTCAAGAGTTTTGATCGTGACACCCGCAGCAATCGACAACACCCGACCTGCTCCAGCCGTCACGGCCGATTGCGATGCCGCCGGCACATCGGGGGGCTTCACGGCGACAACCGCCGAACCACACGGAGTGATGAGCGGAGAAATGGTGACACCAGGGAACATTGCCGTCAACTGTTCACGGCGAGCCGCAATGACTTCAACGATCACCAAATTGGCGGGCGACACAAAACCCGAAGCCAACAGGCCTCCGGCTAAAGCTGCGCCCATATTGCCGCCACCAATGATGGCCAAAGTTGAAGAACCCGAGGAGTTGCTCATACCTTCACGCTAACGCCTCAGCGCATTCTGTTCATGCGGTCTCGCTGGCACCGACTTCCCGATCAACACCAGCGAGACCGATGCAGTGTGGGAGAGCGTCAAGTCGTCACGGCGACGACGACTATTGATTCATGAAACGCGATGCGTAGCCAATAGCCAGCAACGGTCGGAAACACTGTTCAACTTGGGCATACAGCGAGCCCACAATGCGATCCAATTCTGATTCGGTGAGACCACTCAGTGGCAACTCACCACGCAAGTACACAGCATCTTCAAGACCTAATGAAAAGTGTGCGCCAATCAACTTGTCGTTTCGACGCAGCAAGTTCTCATTGAACTCCGCGATGTTTTCTTCGGGTGCGGGCATCACATAGGTCTCGTAACGCAAGGTGCGCTGACCCAGCGTGAGCCACACCGTGATGAAATCTTTGGTGTCGCCCTTCATACGTACATACCAGCGCGCGCGATACGCCGGATCAGGGTCGCCATGATCAATCGCCAAAATCACTTCGTCTTCGCTCTTCATTTTGGCGAGCCACTCGTCAACTTGACGTTCGATAATCGCCAGCGATGCATCGCTGAACAAATCGCTCACGAGCAGTTCACCAACGCACGTGAGGTGATGTCCGAGTAGACACGGCGCAAACGCGCCGCCGCAAAGCTCCAGGTGTAACGACGACCTCGTTCGGCAGCCGCAGCACTCATTGATGCCGCGAGTGTCGGATTGTTCAATAATTCAGTGGTGTATTTGGCAAACATTTCAGGATCACGATCGGCAACTAAGTAGCCCGTGAGTCCATGATCAACGAGCGATAACAAACCACCAACTGCATTTGCAATCACTGGAGTTCCGCAAGCTGCTGCTTCCAGTGCAACCAGTCCAAAACTTTCCGATCGGCTTGGCACCCAAACTGCGTCGGCCGCACGATAATACGTTGACAACATGTGATGAGCCTGTGGCTCAACGAAATGCACTTGTTGAGTCAAACCAAGTTCATCAATCAGCGCATTCACTCGCGCAACTTCAGAGTCGCCTTGCATTCCACTCGCACCACCAACGACATACAACGAAGCATCGCGGCGGTTCAAAGCAGCCAACGCACGAACCGCAACATCAACACCCTTCAGTGGCTGAATGCGGCCGACGAATAACAACACCGGGCCATCGCCCATTCCTAAAGCAAAACGTGCGCCGCGCTTATCGCCAGGCGTAAAGAAAGCATGTTCAACACCAGGCGCAACGATTTCAACGAGTCCTGGTGGGTTGCCATACAAACGACGGAACTGATCTTCTTCTTGATCACAGCTCACACAAATGGCATCGGCACAACCAATGATCTGTGCTTCAGCGCGTTCACGACGTTCGGGTTCGGGGTCTCCGCCTTCGGCCTTCACGCGCGCCAACGTGTGAAAGGTCGTCACTAAAGGAATTCCGAGTTCATGCTTAAGCGAATGTCCGGCCACGCCCGACAACCAATAATTTGCGTGCACAACATCGGCTGCGTGGGCATGACGAATATCGTCCAACACGAAATCGGTGAAGGTCGGAATCATTCCTTCAAGTTCTTCTTTGGGCAAATCAATTCGGCCGGCGGGCACATGAACCACTCGGTGATTTGGTTCGACCAAAACTTCTCGCGGCAATCCACTGCGCCACTCACGGGTATAAGTAGTGACTTCAACACCCGCATGGGCTAGTCCTGCAACTAGTTCGCGCACGTACACATTCATACCGCCCGAATCACCAACGCCTGGCTGAGCCAGTGGCGAGGTGTGGAAAGAGAGCATGGCTACACGCGTCACAGACAATGAAAACTATCGGTGGTCAGCGAACTTTGCCTGAACGTGCCCCAAGTTGGGCCCTTTGTACAGGGCTTTAGTTTTGCAACAAGGTGTCAACCGAGGCATCGCCGTCGCGATAGCGACGCACCAACTCGGCGGTTAAGGCATCAATTCGATCAAACAACTGCCGACGAATCTCAGACTGCGTTGACTCAAAGGCCTTCAAACCGCTCTCCAGAGCCTCGAGGCCCGCATCATCAAGATCGGCCATATTGTCAAAACCCAACTGATCGCACAACGCATCAAACTCGGTGAGTAACGGATGATCAGCACTCACTTCGGTGTCACGGGGCGGTCGAGCCGAACCCGTGCTGGGGGCAGGTCCAACACCTGAACGCACGATTTCAGCCACTGAAACAGTGCCCGTGCCATCGGCTTTGTGTCGACGAACTGCTGTCACCAAATCAACACGACCCTGTGCCAAACGACGAACGAACGACACCGCGTCTTCTTGTTTGCGCAACGCATCGCGTTCGGCACGTAAATCGGGCAACGATAAGGAACCTGGATTTCCGAGGGGCTTGGCAGTCATATTCATTCGAATCCTCCAGAGACGGGGGGCAACACCGCTACTTCATCTTTGTCGCCCACGGCGGTCGAAGTGGGTACTGCTTCACCATTGAGCCAAATTCGACAGGTCGGCAGCAGGTCAGCGAAGTTTTGCCCATAACGCGCGACTGCATTGGCGATCACCGCATCAACCGTGGCGCCATCGACCGTATCGCTGGAAGTACCAGCCACTTCTCGGGCTTGAGCAAAGAGACGCAGAGTTGCCACCTCGCCGAGCGTACCCGCACTACCCTCGTGGGTTGTGCCAGTTGAACCCTCGAACCAACTTCGAACCCGAATCTTGGTTCTGAGGCATGGCCAAAGTGAATGGAATGCCAGTGGTCGCTGGCAAGGCCAAGCCGATCCGCCCCTCACCACCCTCGGTCGTGAACAAGCCCGACTTGCCGGCGGACTGATTGCCACCGAATGTCCCACTTTTGACGTCGTCGTCACGAGCGATCTTGAACGAGCTCGAATCACCGGACAAACCATTGCCTCTGTCATCGGCTGCTCAACCCACCGCCTTGACCCGCGATGGCGAGAAAATCACGCCGGAGAATGGCAAGGCATGACTCAAGCCGAGATCCGTTCACAATGGCCGGGTTATCTCGAGGCCGATCGCCGCCCACCCAATTTTGAAAGTGTCGAATCAACGACATCGCGCGCCCTTGAAGCACTCAACGACATCGTGGCGCACAACACGGGTGGTTGTGTGTTGGTGATTTCACATGGCGGCGTTCTGCGTCTGATGCACGAACACCTCGGCGGTGGACAACAACGCTTTCCTAACTTGGCTGGATCGTGGTTTGAACACACACCCAACGAGGGTTGGAAATGCGGGTCGTTGTTGTTTCCGTTGCAACTGATCGCCGATGAACTTCGCAACACCAATGCAGTCGAATGAGCGACATGACAAGTAACACCGACTCAGGAAATTCTGAACTCAAACTTTTTGATGACTCAACCGTTCAAGCCGAACCATTTCAGATTGAAGTCGTTCGGTCAAAAAAACGTCGTCGCACCGTGAGTGCACAGATGCATGGCGATGTGTTGCGCGTTTCGATTCCGAGTTGGATGAGCAAGAGCGAAGAGGCCACCAACGTCGCTGAAATGGTGCGTCGGTTCAAACGCAAAATTGCCACTCAAGAAGTTGATCTCGCCGATCGGGCGCGCATTTTGGCAAAGCGCTATTCATTACGTACACCCGACAGCATCGAATGGGCAGAAAATCTCACCTCGGTGTGGGGACTTTGTACACCGTCAACAAAAACCATTCGCATGTCCACTCGCCTCGTTGGATTTCCTTCATGGGTCCTCGACTATGTGATCGTTCACGAATTAGCGCACTTACATGTGTCAGGACACGGTCCCGATTTTTGGGAAATCACTCGCCGCTACGAAAAGACCGAACGCGCCATCGGATATCTCATCGCGAAAGCAGGAGACACCGAGGAAGACGATGACGTCATTGATTCACCAGGCGGAGCCACCCCGTGACAAAAAAGCAATATCTCGCTGATCGGTTTTTGGATGACACCTATTCTGAAGAAACTCGACGTCATGTCTCGACACTCACTATTGCGCGACTGACATCAAACGCTTGCTTCCGTTTTGCACCGCCATTCTTAGCGAGTATCTCCGACGATTTCAATATCAGCTTGTCCCGACTTGGACTCGCACTTATGATCACCGAACTCGCGATGGGAGTTTCGCCGATTCTTGGTCGTTGGGTCGACGTTTTGCATCGTCGCACTGCGATGGCCGGAGGGTTACTTGCGATCTCGGGTGCCGCCACCATCGCCGCGGCAAGCCCGTCGGTCTGGGTCTTTGTTCTCGGCATTTTGCTCATCGCTGTTGCCAAGTTCATTTTCGATATTGGCCTCGCTTCATGGGTCAACGACCATGTTGAATACGAAAAGCGTGGCCGAGTAATTGGCATCACCGAAACATCGTGGGCTCTCGGCTTACTGATTGGTGTGACTGTAATGGGCCTCGTTGCTTCTGCCAGTTCTTGGCGTTGGGGTTATGCAGTGGGTGCCATCAGTGTGGCCATCTTGGGTCTCGTTGTTGCAACACGACTTGATGCACATGATGTTGTTGGTTCGCAACGCTCGCGCGACACCATCAAACACAAGATGCCATTAAACGGCTACTGGATTTTCGGTGCCATGTTTTTCTTAATGGCGGCCAGCCAAACTTTGTTTGTCACTTTTGGTTCGTGGCTGGAAGATGAGTTTGGTTTTACCGAAGCCGGCATTTCGGCGGTTGTCTTTGGACTAGGAGCCTTTGAACTATTGGCTTCGGTCACCAGTGCACGGCGTACTGACACCTGGGGTAAAGAACGCAGCACAATATTTGGTGCAGCTCTCATTTTGCCCGCTGGGTTGTTGCTCACGTTCGGTCACAACAACGCAGTCTTTGGCTTGATTTTGTTGGGTATTTACTTGCTCGGCTTTGAGTTTTCCATCGTGAGTATTTTGCCGCTGGCCGCCAATCTCATCCCCGCGTCACCTGGTCGTGGACTTGGCATTGTGCTAGCTGGCGGAACCTTAGGCCGAGCCGCCATGTCCTTTGCCGGCACCGCGGCCTACGACAAATTCGGCATCAAAGTCCCGTCGTTCATCGGCGCAGTTTGTGCCGCTGGAATGATTGGGTGCATCGTTGCCTACGGAAGCACCACTCAACATCGTCTAACTACACACAGCATTGTCTAATTAACCGCGATATCCATTCGTAATGGGTAATCGTCGATCTTTGCCGAACGCTTTTTCAGAAACGCGCACACCTGGCGGGCATTGACGACGTTTGTATTCGTTGATATCGACGAGTCGTGCAATGCGTCGCACGATCTCTTCGGGATGACCGAGTTCAATAATTTCCGCAGCGGTGCGATCTTGTTCGACATACAACGCCAAGATCGGATCAAGCACGTCGTACGGCGGAAGGCTTTGATCGTCGCGTTGATCGGGACGCAACTCAGCTGATGGTGGTTTCGTGAGCACCGATTCGGGAATGATTTCGCGACCAGCACATTGATTGACATAACGGCTCAAACCAAACACGTCGGTCTTCAACAAATCCTTAATGACTGCGTAACCACCAACCGAGTCGCCATAAATCGTGAAGTACCCAACCGCAAGTTCACTCTTGTTGCCAGTCGTTAACACCATCCAGCCGAACTTGTTTGACAACGCCATCAAAATCTGACCACGGCATCGGCTCTGCAAGTTTTCTTCAGTGAGGTCGGCAGGCTTGCCCTCGAAACTCGGCGCCAACATTGACAAGTACGCCTCAAAAACTGGCTCGATTGAAATCGTGCGACAGTCGATGCCTAACGCTTCAGCTAATGCGTACGCGTCGGTCTTTGAACCATCTGACGAATAACGCGATGGCATTGCCACACCGTGAACATGTTCGGCACCTAATGCATCAACGGCAACGGCAGCAACAATTGATGAGTCAATTCCACCCGAGAGACCAATCACGACATCGGTGAACTTGTTTTTGCGCACGTAATCACGCGTGCCCAGAACTAATGCGCCATACATCTCTTCGTAACGATCGCTGATTGGCGTGACTTCGGCAACTGCTGACTTGTCAAGATCAATATCGACAACACTCAAACCACTGGAGAATTGCGGGGCACGTGCGAGCAATTTTCCAGAAGCATCAAACACCATTGATGAACCATCAAACACCAACTCATCTTGTCCACCGACTTGATTCACATACACGATCGCGCATTTGTTTTCGGCAGCACGCGTGCGCAACATTTCTTCACGTTCAAGCAACTTGCCACTATGAAATGGCGAGCCGTTGATGTTGATGTTGAGTTGGGCACCATCTCGCGCTTGCTGTTGCACCGGACCGTCGGCTCGCCAAATGTCTTCACAAATAGAAACCGCGCACTTCACGCCGCCAACTTCAAAAAGATGATGTGCACCTGAGCCGGGCTCAAACGTGCGCTCTTCGTCAAACACGTCGTAGTTCGGTAGCAAACGCTTGTGATACACGTTGCGAATCGCACCGTTGGCACACACGGCTGCCGCGTTATATATCACTGGTCGACCAGAGGCGACTTGATTGCCAACTCCAGAATCGACAAAGCCAATCACTGCGACACATGGCCCAGTCAATTTCGCGAGATCTTCAACCACCGTGCGGTTGTCGCGCACGAACCCTGGCTTCAACACCAAGTCTTCGGGCGGATATCCCGTCACTGACAGTTCGCTGAAGGCCACGATGTCGCACTTGGCGGCAACAGCTTGGGCATACAGGTCGGCGATGAGTGCGCGATTACCTGCCAAGTCACCCACGGTGGGGTTCATCTGAGCCAAGCCGATGCGCAAAGTTGCCACGTCTGCGAGGCTAACCGCACCGCCAGTGTGGGCGTTCAGATGGTTTGCGGTTACCGTTACCCCTACGGTTTGAGCTTGTTGTAACGACGTGACCCGAAGATGGTTCACACAGCGTTCACAATTGGGCAACGACCGAGAAATGCCCCCCTGCGATCCTTTCGCTGCCCCGTACAACTAACCCGGCATCGCCGGACCAAATCCCTGGAGGACCAAGTGGCCTATC
>JBIKYT010000106.1:0-5207 GCA_044355095.1 Ilumatobacteraceae bacterium | reverse complement strand
CACCAGCGGAAGAAATATCAATCAGGATTTTGCCAGTGTTGGTGTTGGCACCCATCGCAATATGCGCGTCGGCGATTTGCTCAAACGGGTACCGACTATCAATAATCGGTTTCAGTTGACCTGATTCGAACAGTGGCAAAATCTCTGCCGCAAACCTGCGTGTCACAGTGGCCTTCTCTTCGAGCGGTCGAGCCCGAAGTGTGGTGCCAATCCAATGAGCTCGTTTCATCAACAACAAACCGACGTTGACTTGCGTAGAGCCTCCGCCCATCAGACCAACTTGAACGACGGTTCCCTTTGTGGCAACAACCTTCAGGTTGCGATCAACTTCTTCACCGCCAATAACGTCAAGCACAACATCGAAACCATGCGGGACCGCCGTTTGCAGTTCACTCAGCCAATCATGTGGCGAACGCTCGACAACAAGATCGGCACCAAGATCACGACATGCTTGAGCTTTTCCAGCCGAACACGTCACGGCAATGCGCGCTCCAATGGCTTTGGCAATTTGAATTGCCGCGGTTCCAACGCCAGAGGCTCCAGCATGCACCAAGGCCCAACGACCCGATGTGAGCCCACCTTGCAGAACAAGGGCATCCCACGCTGTCAGAAACACTTCGGGAATCGCAGCCGCGTCAGCTAATGAAATATTGCTCGGAACTGCAAGTAGTTGGCGTTCGTGGGTGCAGATGTATTCGGCGTAAGCGCCACCGGATTCAATCGCCATCACGCGATCGCCGATCTTCCACATCTTCACGCGTTCACCGACAGCACTCACAACACCTGAGTACTCAAGACCGGGGATCTCTAAGAAACCAGCGCCACGCGGATCGGGATATCCGCCCATACGTTGCAAAATGTCGGCACGATTGAGCGCAGTCGCACGAATCTGAACTTGCACTTCATCTGGTCCGGGCATAGGAACCGGAGCATCCTCAAAGGTGAGGACCTCCGGTCCGCCGTGCGACCGCAATACAACAGCGCGCATGAGCAAGGTTGTCGCTCAAGCCATCTTTTGCTGTAGGCGACGATCAAGCGCTGCCAAGTAATCCTCGGTGGTCAACCATGGCTGATCCTTCGAAATCAAGATCGACAAGTCCTTGGTCATCTCGCCGGCTTCGATGCTCTCGACACATACCTTTTCGAGGTTCTCAGCGAACTCAATGAGCTTGGGATTGTTGTCGAGTTTGCCGCGGTGCTTGAGGCCACCAGTCCAGGCATACACCGAGGCAACGGGGTTGGTCGATGTCTTGTTTCCCTTTTGGTGTTCACGGTAGTGACGCGTCACGGTTCCGTGAGCAGCTTCGGCTTCAACAGTCTTTCCGTCTGGTGTCATCAAAACCGATGTCATCAAACCGAGCGAGCCATAACCCTGCGCAACGGTGTCACTTTGGACGTCACCGTCGTAGTTCTTGCATGCCCAGACGTAGCCGCCTTCCCACTTCATGGCACACGCGACCATGTCGTCAATCAAACGGTGTTCGTAGGTGAGACCAGCCTTATCGAATTCGGCTTTGAATTCGTTTTCGAAAACTTCTTGGAACAAGTCTTTGAACTGGCCGTCATAGGCCTTGAGGATGGTGTTCTTGGTGCTGAGGTACACCGGGTAGTTACGGCTTAAGCCATAACGCATTGAGGCACGAGCGAAGTCACGAATGCTCTCGTTGTAGTTGTACATGCCCATGGCAACGCCACCATCGGGGCCATAGTTGGCAACCTGGAATTCCATGGGCTTGCTGCCATCTTCTGGAGTGAAAGTCATCGTGACGGTTCCAGCACCGGGGACTTTGAAGTCAGTTGCCTTGTACTGATCGCCGTGAGCGTGACGTCCGATCACAATGGGCTTCGTCCAACCCGGAACAAGTCGCGGAATGTTGCTGCAGATAATGGGTTCACGGAAAACCACACCACCAAGAATGTTGCGGATGGTGCCGTTGGGCGACTTCCACATTTTCTTCAAACCGAATTCTTCAACGCGAGCCTCGTCTGGAGTAATGGTTGCGCACTTCACGCCGACACCGTGCTTCAGGATTGCATTCGCTGAATCAATGGTGACTTGGTCATCGGTGGCATCGCGATGCTCCATACCAAGGTCGTAGTACTCAAGATTGACGTCAAGGTAAGGAAGAATGAGGCGGTCCTTGATGAACTGCCAAATGATGCGAGTCATTTCGTCGCCATCGAGTTCAACGACGGGATTATCAACCTTGATTTTGGCCATGGGGCGCCTCCGGGTGCGGTGATCGCTCAGCGACCACAGGTTTCGACACTTGTATTGTACTTGTCAACCTTAGCCCCCACCAGCACCGGCAAGGCAACTAGTCAACAATCAATTCAACGGTGGGACCTAGCGTCCGAGGCTCACAAAAGCCAAGGCCAAGCCGGCGCAGACCATTCCCACATACTGCGACCGATTCGCCTTTTCGTGATCGAGTCGTAACGCCAAAATGATGGTGCTGACTGGATAGAGAGCAGTGATCACCGCAACCAACGACAGCAGACCTTGTCGATTAGCGAAAACGAAAAGAATATTGGCGCCCATGTCAAAGAGTCCGGCCCACAGGGCAATTGCGGTGACACGAATTGCCGGTCGGTCGGAACGGTCACGAGAGAGTTGTCGAACGAAAATAATGGTTGCTGCAATCGTGATTGATGCGATTCGAGCGGCAAGCAACGGCCACATGCCTGAGTCTTCGCTCGTGCGATCAAGACACACAAACATCCACCCGAAACCGCAACCAGCCAAGACTGCGACTCCAACGATTTTCATCTTGGTTGGTGCATGTGCGGTTCCTAATGCGCCTGTCACTAAAGCGATACCAATAATCGCAATCACAATTCCGACATAGGCGATGGATGATGGACGATCGCCAAGGAACAAACCGACGCCTACGGGAAGAGAAGCACTCACGACCGCAGCAAGTGGAGCAACAACTGTCATAGATCCATTTGCTAACGCAAAATAGAAAAGTGTCAGTCCAACAAACCCACCAATGCCGCCGGCAGCACCCCACAGCCAGTCATGAAGTCCTGGGGTCGGATCTCCAAGAACTACCAGAAAGATTCCGAGAAGCATCAAACTAAACACCTGCCCGACGCAGGTCACCACAAGACTGTCAATCTTGCGCGAGGCGCGACCCCCGCAGTAATCGCCAACTCCGTAAACAAGCGCTGCGGCGGCGGCAAGCAAAATCTCCACATGAGATGGATAGCACGCAGTCCGACTGGAGACGAGCCATGTGGTGACATTTTGTTTCACACCAACTGGCCTGAGTCCCCTAAGGTACGGACATGCATCACGTTCGTTTTGGTCGTACTGGCCTCAAAGTTTCACGTCTCTGTCTTGGCACCATGACCTTTGGCTATCAGTGCGATGAAGACACTTCGTTCGCGATTATGGATGCCGCTGCCGAGGCTGGTATCGACTTCATTGACACCGCAGACATGTACCCGCTCGGCGCTCCCCCAGATCTCTTTGGCCGCACTGAAGAAATCGTCGGCAAGTGGTTGAAAGGTCGTCGTGAAGAATTCATCGTTGCGACGAAGTGTTTCTTCCCAACTGGCAAGAAAGCCTGGGAGTCCGGCAACTCACGTCACAACATCATGCGTTCGGTTGATATCTCATTGAAGCGCCTCGGCACCGATTACATCGACCTCTACCAAGTGCATTCCTGGGATGCTGAAACTCGTGTTGACGAAACATTGACTGCCATGGACGATCTTGTGAAGTCAGGCAAAGTTCGTTACGTCGGTTGCTCAAACTTCTTGTCGTACCAACTTGCGCGTTCAGTTGGTCGAGCTGAGGTGTTGGGTGTCAGCGGATTTGAGTGTGTTCAGCCGCGTTACAACATGTTGTTCCGCGAGAATGAGCGCGAACTTTTGCCTTTGTGTGCTGAAGAAAATATTGCGGTCATTCCTTACAACCCACTCGCAGGTGGATTCTTGAGTGGCAAGCACATGCGTGGCGCACCGACCGAAGGTGGACGCTTCACCCTTGGTTTCGCCGCAGGTCGCTATCAAGACAGGTATTGGCATGACCGCATGTTTGACACAGTTGATCAGTTGCGTCCGATCGCGGAAGAAGCCGGAGTTTCTCTGGCGACGTTGGCCGTCCAGTGGGTACTCGCCAACCCGACCATCACCTCGCCGATCATTGGCGCAAGTCGTCCCGACCAAATCGCCGACCCCGTGGCAGCAGTCGGTGCGCCCATTGATGCTGGCATCAAAGCTCGCATTGACGAACTGACTTACGAGTACCGCTTCGGCGATAACGCCCGCTGAATTAGTTACGGTCGAATTAGTTGCGGTCGGGCGCCCAATTGCCGTGGAATCCGAACGGCACGCGCGCAGGCAATTTCACCTGAGCGACATATCCCCGATCAAAGTCCTGCGCATCAAGCACGACAAACTCGGTGGAGTCATTTGAACCATCATGCACAAAGGTCACCAACCAGCCGTCGTCTTCAACGGTGCTTCCTGGGCGAGCAACAAACACTGGCTCGCCTGCTGCTCTCGAAACGCCATGATCAAAGACTTTGCGCTCTCCGGTAACGAGATCGTGCTTCACAGTTGGCCAATGCATTGATACTGGATCGACCTGAGCGCAATAGCCGTAGCGATACATCTGGCCAGTCAGTGATCCACGATGTCGCGGGAATTCATTAGCCGATGCGTCAATCGTAGTAGTCGAAACACGCTTGGTGATCGGATCAATTTCCCAGCGCATCAAACGAGGCAACGCGTCACCGAATGGACCCAACAGATCATCGCGCATCATGAGGTCGTAAAAACTCACGTCGAGCACAACCTTGCCGTCGGGCGTGTCGTACGCGTTCATCGGGTGAAAAACATAACCCACGGGCACGTCAATCCACACGATGTCTGCTGCGGTTCCTTCCCGCGGCATCAGCCCCACACGATTGCCATACTCGGCGTTCCATCTGAAGGGGAAACGACCAGCGAACGCCAGGTCAAAATCAACCAATACTGGTTGATCGTAGACAACGACGTAACGATCAGTGATCGACATGTCATGCACCATCGACATACCCGGCAAAGGAATGTCCACTGTACGATTCACGCGCCCGTCTTTACCAACACGCACATACTGCACATGATCCATCCACTCGGCCCACGCATAAACGATGGCATGCATCTCGCCGGTTACCGGATCAAATTTCGGATGCGCAGTAAATGCACCAGGCAAT
>JBIKYT010000057.1:0-11692 GCA_044355095.1 Ilumatobacteraceae bacterium | reverse complement strand
CCGCCGGAATCGCTGCACCATCGATATACACATCGCCGATTCGGTCTATTGCACCAGACAACAACGGAATCAACGTGTCGCGACCAGAGCCAGTGAGCCCAGCGACGCCGAGCACTTCTCCAGGACGAACATCAATAGATACGTTGTCCATTCCCGGACCAATCAGGTTCTTCACCGACAGTCGCGGAGCGAGGGATTGATCAACTGTTCGGTTTACGTTCGCTGCCGTGACTTTGTGACCCACAATGAGTTCAATCAGCGACGACATATCGAGTTCTTTAGTTTCAACCGTGGCAACCACCTTGGCGTCGCGAAGGACCGTGACGCGATCGGCAATTTCAAAAACTTCTTCCAGGTGGTGCGAAACAAAGACCACTGCGATTCCGCGAGCCTTCAAACGACGAACTGCATCAAACAAACGATCAACGTCGGCGCCGGGCAAGTTCGCGGTGGGCTCATCCAAAATCAAAATGGAAATGTTTCGACCGGTCTCTTGAAGTGCACGAGCGATAGCCACACCCGTCCGAGCAGCGCCACCAAGCGCTCCAACGGGAATCCGCACATCAATATCAAAACCGAGGTCGAGTAACGCCTGCTTGGCACGTATGGTTTCTTTCTTCCAATTGATTCGGCGACCAAAACTGGTCTTGTAACCAAATCCCAAGGCCAGGTTTTCCACAGCACTCACTGCTTCAACCAGACCAAGGTCCTGGTGTACGAAGCGAATTCCGGCGGCGTGAGCGGCCTCAACGCTGCCAATATTGAAAACCTCATCGTTCATGGTCACGTTGTGACCAGCATCGGGCTGATGGAATCCAGCAAGAACCTTGATCAGGGTTGATTTGCCCGAACCGTTTTGACCGACAAGCGCGTGAACTTCGCCTTCTTCAACGTCAAAAGTGGCATCTTGCAGAGCCACTTGGCCGGGGAAAGTCTTTGACAGCGACCATATATGCAGAATTTTCGCCACGATGTAAATTTCCCCCTCATTGCGCCGTGCACAGGCACGACTCAGTTCAACACAATTCACCCGAGATCAACGACCCCGAACACCCTCCCCGAGGGCACCCGATCGGACGCACAAATCGTTAATTACGGATTAATTTACTATATGATCAATTTGCTCTGTTCAGCAAACCTTCGTGAATAGTTGGCAAAGCACAAACAATGGGGATGACCCAAACAACAATTAAGGGGAGAAAAATGCGTAAAGGAACCCGTAGGGTTACCGCAGCGATTTTCGCCTTGGGCCTTGTGGCCGCTGCCTGTGGCGGCGATGACAGCTCAAGCGAAGAGACGTCTGCACCAACAGAATCAGAAGCACCGGCTTCATCGGAAGCTCCGACTGAAACCGAAGCACCAGCCGGTAACGACGAAGTCGCTGCTGCTGAGGCAATTGTCGCTGAATTGCGGACCATTCCGACTGACATCACTGTCACGGTTGCTCCTTCAGCTGCAGTTCCGACCGGAATCAAAGTCGCTTGGTTGGCTTGTGAACTACCAAGCTGCACCGAAGTCGGCGAAGACTGGCCCGCGATTGCTGAAGCACTCGGCTGGGAACTCAAGGTCATCAATGTCACCAGCGCCGCACCGGGTGCTGGTGTTCAGGAAGCCATCGATTGGGGCGCTAACTACATCTCCATCTCAGGTTCACCTGTCGCCGCTTTCCAAGAGCAGTATGACGCAGCAATCGCTGCTGGCATCAAGTTCGCTTTCGCTTACAACGGCGAAGCACCTGCTGAAGGTATCTTGACCTCGATCAGCGGCAATGACGCCGTGTACGACGCTGGCTCAAAGATCGCCAACTACATCATCGCCGACAGTGGCGCTGCTGCGAACGTGTTGATGGTGAACGTGCAAATGTTCCCCGTTCTCGTCGCTGAAGAAGAAGGCATCCGCGACACCTTGGCCGCTGGTTGTTCAGCATGTACTTTCGATGTTCTTCCCGTTGCAATTGAAGACATCGGCGTGAACGTGCCGAACTTGGTGGCTTCGTACCTCCAGGAAAACCCCGAGACCAACTACGTGACGTACGCTTTCTCGGCTCTTCCCATCGGTGTGACCGCTGCTCTTGAGAGCGCCGGTCTCCTCGATCAAGTGACCCAGGTTGGTGTTGACTTCGACAAGACCGGTTTGACCGAAATTGTTGACGGAACCCACAAGGCTTGGACTTCAAACCCGAAGGCATACTCCGGCTGGCTCATGGCCCACGCAATGATTCTTGACGCCCTTGGCGACGAGTTCTCTGAGCGTGCAGCCGCAGAAGTATTGCCCAACTTCGTGTTGGACGATGCAGCTGTTGCCCAGCAGATCATTGACAGCAGCGAACTCAGCAACTGGAAGGGACCGGAAGGCTACGCCGACCAGTTCCTCGCGTTGTGGGGCGTTGCCTGATCTAGGCAAGCACTAAAAAGAAAAGGCGGGGGTGAGGACGCAAGTCCTCACCCCCGCTTTTTTTATACCCGCGATCTGGTCGGAAATAACTGAGGAAAACTGCCACTTAGACAGACCAGATCGACCCTTCCATCAACTAGTGTCACTATCTATGTCAAAAAATATCGTGTCAAAAAAATCTCTTCTCGTTCCGATCGCTTTGCTCGCCCTCACTGCCTGCGGATCAAGTTCAAACTCTGACGCCACTTCCGCTCCAGACGAATCAACTGCGACATCGACTGAGGCCCCTGCTGACACGACCACCGAAGCCCCAGCAACGAGCACAACGAATCCGGCCAGCGTGAACATGCACGGAATGCGTTATTGCGAAATCCTTTTGCTCGATCTCCAAGAAGGCGGCATTTACGCCGAGGTGTTCAACACCTATCCCCTGAACGATTGCCCAGATGATCAGTGGAAGGCCATCGACACCGCCGCCGTCGCCGCAGATGAAGGCGTTGTGTTCGCCTCGGCGAATGGACCGCGTTACTGGGCGATGAACTCAGTTGTTAAATCTGACATGACTGAAGTCTTTAAGAAGAGTTTTGGTGGCATGGAAATGAATCGCTACGCCAGTGTCTATGTAGGTACCAGCCCTGCAGATTTACTCACCTTTTACAGCCCATTCGCCGTCAATCGCAAGGCTGCGTTCACGTTCAATGCCGGCACCACCGTGTACATGTTGCATGATGCCGAAGGAAAGACATACGTCATGCAGAGTTGGAGTCAGCAGGTTGATCCAATGCTGACCGAAGATGACTTGTTGACTCTTGCTGATCGTCTACAACTTCCCGAGGGTTGGACCTACGACTACAAGACTCTGACTGAAGACTTCGTTGTCGAAACCCGAGCCGAAGATGCTCAAGTACTAGGCGACGATCTCCGCAACAGTTACTCGTACGTCGCCACAGCCCCCTGAGATATCAGGTCGGCGTTGTGGGGCCGAGGCCTTCCATCTGCCGAAGGATCGCAATGCGTTGAGCAATTGGCGGATGCGTATCTAACAAGCCAGACAGCATTCCTCGTTGAACAGCGCGTGCTGGTTTCGGATGATCGATCCACAAATGCGCAGTAGCGGTAGAAACGAGAGCAGGCGATGTTGTATCGGCCTCTAGTTTTTCGAGCGCCGATCGCAAGCCTGATGGATCGCGCGTGTATTGAACTGCTGAAGCGTCAGCAAGTGTCTCGCGCTGACGCGACAGTGCTGCACGAAGAATCAACGCAGCTGGCAAAGCAAAGATGTACAGCACAAAACTCACCAATAAAGCAATAAGCGCTATGCCGGCTCGAGCTCCAGCCTCTTTTGAATTTCCGCGACGTCCAGTTGCCATGACTACTAAGGCAATACGCATTGCAATATCTGCAAGAACTGCAATTGCCCCAACCGTCAAAACCGCGAGTGTCGTTACCGAAATATCACGGTTCTTTATGTGGCCGATTTCATGAGCCACCACTCCGGTTAGTTCGGCGCGATTCATTGTCTCTAGCAACCCGCGAGTTACGGTGACAGCCGCGTGCTGAGGATTACGTCCGGTTGCAAATGCATTAGGTGAAGGATCATCAACGACGTATGTCTTCGGAACCGGAACACCAGCCGCAGTTGCCATTTCTTCGACCACATTGCGTAAACGCTGATACTCGGGCCCATCAGCAAGTTTCGCTCCGGCCAATGACAGTGCCGCTTTTCCCGACACCAGGTATGCGATCCACAGATACACCACAACGATGACCGCGGTAATCGCCAGGATCTGATAATTCATCACGAATGATGATTCACAGGTCTCGTATCCGTAGGAGTCGTAGGAGCAATTGGTGTCACCGATGAAGCCAACGAAGGCAACGACGTTGGCGGCAAACCACAGCAACAAGAATGAGGCACCCAAGAGCCAAATTGATTTACGCCGGGCTTTGTCTTGCAGTCCGAAAAACGATGGCCGAGAAGAACTCATGATTCATCCCCGATCTGGTCTGGCAAAACTGAGGAAACCTGCCACTCGCGCCGACCAGATCGAATGGTTACTTGTGGAGCTGAGGGGAATTGAACCCCTGACCTCTTGCATGCCATGCAAGCGCTCTGCCAACTGAGCTACAGCCCCAATAGGGACATGGGCACGATACCAACCAGTAGCACCCTGCCAAAACCTCCCACGACTACTTCCCGACGACCGGCTTTGAACTATGCCCGCCAGTCAATACGCGGCACGTCCTTGTACAGACGCTCAATCTCGTAAAACTCACGGGTTTCATCTAAGAACACATGCACGATCACATCACCGTAATCGAGCAAGACCCATGACTGCTCACGGTGACCTTCGGTTCGGCCAGGCGAACGTCCGCACACTTCACGAATTCGATCTTCAATCTCGCCAGCAACAGCACGTACCAAACGCGGGTTTGATGCACCGGTCACGACGAACAACTCGGTAATCGTCAACACATTGCCAACTACCAACACGATGGTGTTCGTTGCTTGCTTGTCATCGGCCGCACGAGCAGCAACAAATGCCAACTCAAGCGTGTCAGGTTTAGCCAACGGTTCGCTGTTCGTTTCTTTGGACTTTGAATCTTCGGCCATCATGGGGTCGTTTCTGTTGTTGGAGCATCGGACGCGTCAGCAGCCAAATCTTCCGGATTGACATTGGGATCCGGCTTTGCTCCGGTAGCTAAGAAGTTGACGAATGAATCTCCAAGAATCACTTGGACATCGATTCCCTCAACACGCTCTGTTGCTTTTTCAAAAACAATTTCACCAAACATTGTCGTCAATGGTTCGGCCATTGCACGATCCATTTCATCGGAGTACTTGATGACGGTGACAGGCAGAGGTGTCGACGTCACTTGGCGCACCAAGATCACATTGGTCCCCATGTACAGCATGCGGAACGTCGCATCTTGAGTGACCGCAATATCAGCGTAAGGACTGTCAATCTGCACACTCAAGGTTGGGAACACCGCAACCATCGCGCTCGGAGCAACGCTGGCCATCACCATCACAAGTTCACCCGCATTGAACCCATAAACATCAATGTCTTGTGGGTTGCGTTCTGCATCATTGACGCGTTCAGATGCAAACTGCCACAACTTAATTGGTCCAGCAAAAAGAGCCGACATGAATGTAGGCATATCTACTGGTGTTTGCGCACCAACATCTGGAACAACGGCCGCAGGAATTGCACCAATAATTCCGGCACCAATCGAGGCAGCAATCGCATCCCATGTGGCTTTCACATTGGGCATCCGAGTTGATTCAACTTGCGCCACATCTCGCGCCGCCAAAACTTGCGCCGCTTGGATCGGCGAAAATTCATTGACTCCCACAGTGGCAACAATTCGTGTTGCGTCCGTTTCAGTGTCGGTGACATCTGCGGCGTACGTTGGGGTTGTTGTTCCAGCACGTGCAATCAACTCGGCAGTCGCATCAACACCATTAACCGAAATCAAATCGATCTGACTATTCGTGACACTTTCGACAGCAGATCGCAGAGCGTCCACTCCGTCTGACCCGTACACATCGGCCAACCGTTTTGGTTGACCAACTGGCTGACCAGGAACCATCAAACCAACTGGAAGAATCATCACTGTTCCGCCTGCACCTTCGGGTGTCAACGCAACGATGTTCAACGATGTCAAAAAGTTCAGTTCATCAGTGACCGCCAAGATTGCGGTCGGAGTGGTCGGCAGTTCGCGCGACGGTAACGCCACGACTTCTTCCGCCGCTTTCGAGTCGCGAATGGCTCGCCAGGCGACAACCACCGAAACGGGCAACATTGTCAGCACCAAAATGCCCGCACCAAATGCCGCCCAAGTCTGACGACGGCGACGCTGTTTCAACGTGCTCATGCTGGGGCTCCAATCGGTGTCGAGTACAACGCTCGGTCTCGAATCACATCGAGAACTGGTTGAGTAATCAAATAGTCAAGCGGACGGCCGTCGGTAAAGCGCGATCGAAGGTCGGTACTTGACACATCAAGGTGCGGAACCTCCACTCGAATCCAATGGATGTCGTCTGACAAGGCAACAGGTGCACCAGGGCGATCAACCACCACGAGTTCGGTGAGTTCAGTCAATTCCTTGAAACGTTCCCAGGTCGGCACGCCCGCAGCGGCATCATCGCCAACAATTGTAAAGAAGGTGGCGTTGGCATATTCGGTCACTTCTTGACGCAACACCTGCAGCGTGTCAACGGTGTAACTCGGCCCACCCATACGTATTTCAGTATCACCAGCGACGAGACCCGGAACTGCTGCGACTGCCGCCTCAACCATGGCTAAGCGGTCCTGAGCAGGGGTGATGATTCGAGAGCCCTCTTTTTGCCACGGAACGTTGGCCACCATCAAAATCACTTGATCAAGGCCAAGCGCATGCATCACGTTGACCGCAGTCACCAAATGACCGACATGCGGCGGGTCGAAAGTGCCTCCAAAAAGACCAATCCGAAGCCCCGAAGCGCTTTGGTCGATTGTCCCCGCAGGCATATTGTCCACGCCGGCAGTCTAGGGGCGGACTTCACAGCGCACTTCTTGCCACGCTGTCAGCGTTTGAGTGGTATGAAACCCCAGCCCACCGCCAAATTTGAGACTTTCTTGACAATTCCAAAAGTTTTTCTCAAGTATCGCCTTATACCTGCCGAAAGTTAAAAGCGTCACCAAGTGGCCAACAAAGTAATTCCAGCAAGACACCAGCAAAAAGATTTGATAGCCTAATAGTCCCTCTTGGGACCATGACAGAAAAATACCCCCAGCGTTACCCCCAATCCACCAAACGTTCACAGCAATTGGTGGCGGGTCCCAGAAACCAAATTTAGTTACCCCCCACAACCTTCGACCCCCGTGCTTGTTGCGCTTTCAATCCCTTTCGCCGATTGATCTTGCAGCTGGCACACAAAAGTCGAAAACACGAACAGTAGAGAAAAAAAATGAACGATTCCATCGGTATCTACCTCAACGACATCGGCAAGGTTCCATTGTTGACCGCCGAAGACGAACGCGTTTTGTCGCGTGCCATTGAAAAAGGTCGCGAGGCCGCATCCAAATCAGCTGCTGGTGACAAGACAGTCACCGTAAAGCGCGACATTCGCGAAGCGGCCAAAGCTAAAGACCGCTTCATTCGAGCCAACCTTCGTTTGGTTGTCTCGATTGCCCGCCGGTACCCACTGCCCCAGGGCATGGATCTTCTTGACCTCATTCAAGAAGGAAACCTCGGTCTCGAGCACGCTGTTGACAAGTTCGACTGGCGCCGTGGATTCAAGTTCTCAACGTATGCAACGTTCTGGATCCGTCAGGCCATTGGTCGTGCACTTGACCAGAAGGCCAGCCTCATTCGCATCCCCGGCGATCGTTCGGCAAGTTTGCGCGCTGCTTTGCGTCAGGCCAGCGGCGACGGCGAAACCCTCGACTTGTCAAATGCCGAATTGCACCGCCTCACCACCCCAGTCTCGCTTGACAAGACCATCGGTGATGACGGCGATGCAACTCTTGGCGACTTGATGGCTAATGGTGACCCCACCCCTGAGGACCACATCATCGCTCAGGGCGAAACTGATCAACTCAACAAGTTGCTCGACACCCTTGACGCTCGTGCTCGCTACGCAGTTGAAGCCCGCTTTGGTCTTATCGATGGCGAGCGCAAGAGCTTCCGCGAAGTGGGCGAAAAGCTTGGCGTCACTGCCGAAGCCGCTCGTCGCTTGGTCTCACGTGCAGTCACCGGCCTCAAAGAAGAAGCCGAAGACATCTTCGCCTACTGATCTTTTATTCACCCATAGTTCAGCGGGGCTAGACCCCAGTTAAAACGACCCGATGGCTTTGGCCTTCGGGTCGTTAGGCTTTTTTTATGGCCAATACTTGGACCCCATCATCGTGGCAGTCATTCCCTGCCGTTCAACAGCCAAAGTGGCCCGATCAAAGCGCTGTCGATCGCTCACTGAAGCAGATTGCGTCCTATCCCCCGTTGGTGTTTGCTGGCGAAGCTCGCTCATTACAAAATGCTCTCGGTCAGGTGTGCGCGGGCAATGCGTTCTTGTTGCAGGCCGGCGACTGCGCCGAAAGTTTTGATGAGTTCTCGGCCAACAACATTCGTGAAAAACTGCGTGTCATTTTGCAGATGGCAGTTGTGCTGACCTACAGCCTTGGAGTCCCTACGATCAAAGTCGGTCGTATCGCTGGACAGTTCGCCAAGCCACGTAGTGCCGACATGGAAAAAATCGGCGACCTAGAAATTCCGTCATTCCGTGGACACATCGTCAATGATCCGGCGCCAACATCTGAAGCACGCATCCCCGACCCCGAGCGCCTCGTACAGGCATATCACCAGTCGGCAGCAACGCTGAACTTGTTACGCGCTTTCGTCAAGGGCGGATTTGCCGACTTGTCACGCGTGCACGCATGGACTCAAGAGTTCGTTGGTTCAAGCCCAGAAGGTCAGCGTTACGAGCAAGTCGCAACCGATATTGAGCGTGCATTGCGTTTCATGCATGCCTGTGGCGTTGACACCGAAAATACTGCAGCGCTTCATGAAGCCGATGTCTACACGAGCCATGAAGCACTACTTCTTGGATACGAAGAAGCCCTCACACGTCAAGATTCGTTAACGGGTGCTTGGTACGACTGCTCGGCGCACATGTTGTGGATTGGTGAGCGCACTCGTCAACTTGATGGTGCTCATATTGAATTCTTGCGTGGCGTCGGCAACCCCATTGGTTGCAAGATCGGTCCGTCAACAACTGTTGATTTCATTCTTGAACTGTGCCAAAAACTCAACCCTGCACAGATTCCTGGTCGCCTGACCTTGATCAGTCGCATGGGCGCCGACAAGGTTGAAGATTCGCTCCGTCCGCTTCTTCGTGCAGTTCGCGAAAGCGGTCACCCGGTCGTGTGGGCCTGCGACCCGATGCACGGAAACACCTTCACATCAGTGGGTGGTCGCAAGACCCGTCACTTCGATGAAATCATTCGCGAAATCACTGGCTTTGTCGCAGCGCACCGCGCCGAAGGTACATGGCCGGGCGGAATTCACGTTGAACTCACGGGCGACAATGTGACCGAATGTCTTGGCGGCGCTGACGATCTCACTGACGCCGATCTTGATGTTCGTTACCAAACGGTTTGCGACCCCCGCTTGAATGCTCGTCAAGGTCTTGACTTGGCATTCGGTGTCGCTGAACTCATTCGCTCTGCTGGCTTTGCCTGATTCATCACTGACTTCAATTCTCGCAACCGTTGACGAGTGGCCAGTACCGCATGCGGCGACTGCGGTCGTACATCACGGCACAGTCATTGCGACACATGGCGACACCGATCGCGTTTTTCGCCTAGCTTCAATTTCGAAAGTCATCACTAGTTGGACGTGTTTGATTGCAGTTGAAGAAGGCTCAGTATCACTTGATGATGCTGTCGGTCCTCCTGGGGCGACACTTCGACACTGCCTTGCTCATGCTGCCGGATACGGGTTTGATACGTCGAGCCCCATCATGGGTGTTGGGAAACGGCGCATCTATTCAAATACCGGAATTGAAATGGCCGCCAATCATGTCGCTGAGCGCACTGGGATGATGTTTGGCGACTACATGAACGAAGCGATCTTTGAACCACTTGGTATGAGTGATACGTCTCTCAAAGCATCGCCCGCGTATGCAGTTCTCAGCACAGTCGACGACATGTCGCTGTTCATGACAGAACTCATGCGTCCCACATTGATTAGTTCGGCCACGGCACATGAAGCCACCACAATTCAATATCCCGAACTCGGTGGAGTCATTCCTGGTCTTGGTTCATATAAACCAAATCCTTGGGGACTCGGAATTGAAATTCGAGATCACAAACAACCTCACTGGACGGGTTCGCTCAATTCACCACAAACTTTTGGACATTTTGGTGGATCCGGAACAATGATGTGGATTGATCCGAATATTGACGTTGGTTTGATTTCATTAACCAATCGCAACTTTGATGAATGGTCTGCCGAAGCACTCGTTGCATGGCCTAGCCTGAGCGATGCAGTCATTCGTGCAATCACGAACCACGCGTAACCACTCTCCTACCAGCAAACCTTCTTTATGACCAGCATTCGCAAAACCGAACGTGTATTGCTTGGTGCAGTGTTTGCAATGGAGGCAGGCGGAAGTGTCATCTTTGCCCTGATGGGTAACTTGCAAGATGAGTTCAACTTCTCTGACATTGGCCTCGGACTGATTGCCGCCGCCGGTTTCATAGCGTCGTTCGTGATGCAAATTCTGATTGCTCCCTACGCCGATCGCGGACACGCAAAACGACTATTGATTATCGGCACTACTTTGGCCGTCGTGGGCAATGCCCTCTTTGCGAGCGGATCGTCGCTTCTAATTTTCGTTTTGGCGCGACTCGTGTCTGGTGCAGCGAGTGGACTCTTCTTGCCGCCAGCTCGCGCGCTTATGGCATCACTTGACGACGAAGGTGTTTCCGAACGCCTCGGAGCAATGGGCGGAGTAGCTCTTGCTGGTTTTGTTACCGGGCCAGTCATCGGTGGTTTCTTAGTTGGACCGTTGGGACTGCGTTGGCCCTTCGTCATCTTTTCGATTGCGGCAATGATTTCGTTGTTAATTGTGAGCACACAACACTTGCCAACTCTTCCCTACTCCAATGATCGTCAATGCCTTGCGTTTGGACTCTTAAAGCAACGCTCGGTGCTTGTGCCTATTTTGATGCTCTCATCAATTGCTCTACCCGTTGGCATGTACGACGCATTGTGGGATCGTTTTCTCACCGATATTGGTGCATCCGACATCGTTGTCGGACTCAGCCTTGCGGCCTATGCACTTCCGTTTGTCGTGCTGTCACGATTCGGCGGCCGACTCGCTGACCGCCGTGGCAAAGTCAAGGTGTCATTCATCTCGATGCTGTTTGTCGCCCCACTCACTGCGCTGTATGGATGGTTCACCGTTCCCCTCATTCCAATTTTGCTCGGCATGATCGAATCATGTGCTCAAGCTGCAGGTGCGCCAGCAGGTCAAGGTCTATTGGCCGAGGGGGCACCTGAGGGTCGCGCTAGTGCTGCTCAGGGTCTCGCTGGCGCGTGCAATCAACTGTTGGCTGCAGTTGTCGCAATCTTGGCAACCTGGGGCTACGGACAAGTCTCAGCACCGACTTTGTTCACAATCGCTGGAGCATGCGTACTACTGATGGGCTCAGTCGCTCAAGTACTCGCACGCAAGCTCCCCCAAACACAAACTTCGTAAAAAACTGCCTAAAAAAAACTGGTGGCGGGAATGTGCGGTTTACCGCACATT
>JBIKYT010000134.1:0-38433 GCA_044355095.1 Ilumatobacteraceae bacterium | reverse complement strand
CCACCAGAAACACGAGAAATATCAAGTCGTGGTTTTTAGTTCAGCTCATACGCTCGATGATCATCGACAAGCCCTGGCCGCCACCGACACACATGGTCTCCATGCCGACGTTCTTGTTGCTGGCCTGCAGACCGTGAATCAGGGTGGTCATGATGCGAGCGCCGGTCATACCGAATGGGTGACCAAGGGCGATTGCTCCACCATTGACGTTCAACTTGTCCATGGAAATACCGAGGTGCTTCGCCGACGGCAAAACCTGTGCGGCGAATGCTTCGTTGATTTCAACCAAGTCGATGTCATTGATGCTCATGCCAGCACGCTTCATCGCCTGACGGCAAGCTTCGACGGGTCCGAGTCCCATGATTTCGGGGTTCAACGATGACACACCGCTCGACACGAAACGTGCGAGTGGGGTGAGTCCCAAAGCCTTGGCCTTGGTGTCGCTCATCACCATGACAGCAGCAGCGCCATCGTTCAACGGGCACGCGTTACCGGCGGTGACTTGACCATCGGGGCGGAATGCGGGCTTCAAACCAGCAAGACCTTCGAGGGTTGTTCCTTCGCGCGGGCAATCGTCTTTGCTGACAACTGTTCCGTCTTCAAGAGTCAACGGCGAGATTTCGGCATCAAAGAAACCATTCGACACGTTGGCACTGGCCAAGTCTTGGCTGCGCTTGGCAAACCAGTCCATGTCTTCGCGGCTCACGCCTTCAACTTCACGAACGTTTTCTGCAGTCTGACCCATTGCGATGTAAGCATCGGCAAGACCATCTTGTGGAGTCCATACGGGCTGACCACCAGCTGAACGCAACTTGGTGCGCTCGCCTGGTCCCTTGAAGATGGGGTTCGGAGCAGTGTCGGCGGCGCCGAACTGGTAACGACTGACGGCTTCAACACCAGCAGCGATGAAACAATCGCCTTCGCCAGCCTTGATCGCGTGAGCAGCCATACGAATGGTCTGCAACGATGATGAACAGTAACGGTTCACAACAACGCCAGGGGCTTCGGGAATGCCAGCCAACAAGGCGACCATACGGCCCAAGTTGAAACCTGCTTCACCAGCGGGCTGACCCACACCAATGATGAGATCTTCAATGTCAGAACCCTTGACTGATGGAACCTTGGCCATCAAAGCGCGGACAATCTGGGCGGCCATTTCATCGGTGCGCAATGACACCAATGAACCTTTATTGGCTCGGCCGATCGGGCTGCGGGCGGTAGCAACAATGACTGCTTCGGGCATGGGATTCCCCCTCGTTAAGGCACGTGATGTGCGGACCTTTTAAGCGTAGCGAAAGTTACCGACGGGTCACATATCCGACCCATAGGGAAATCCCCAAGTTTTGGACACGACGCCGAGATATCAGTACTGACTACCGGGCAACTTCGTTAAACGAGGTCAATGCCGCTCCGTTGGCCGAAATCGCGAGTCGCGTGATCGACGCCGTCACCAACTGTGTCTTCCAACCAACGGACACATCGACCCCCAAAGCCCAGGCAACCGCCGACTTGATCGGCGAAACATGCGACACCACCACTGCTGTCCGTCCATCAAGCCGTTGTGCCAGTTCCGCACACGCATCGGCAACTCTTTGTTGCACCTGATTCAACGATTCGCCCTGAGGGGCCGCGAAATCACTATCGCTTCTCCACTCACGCCACACGTTGGATGGAACTTCTGATTGACGTAAACCTTCATAGGCGCCGTAATCAAGTTCGATCCAACGTTCATCGATCTCTAGCGACGCACCGACACCTTCGGCGATCGCCGTTGCAGTCTGGCGTGCTCGCAATAACGGACTACACACAATCAATGTGTCAGATAGCAGTTCGGGTGCAAGATATGTCGCAACTGCTTCCGCTTGCGCAAGACCGACTTCATCAAGCGGGTTGTCGGTTCGACCTTGCAAGCGACCCGCGGCATTGAACTCGGTGCGTCCATGACGAACGATGATGATGGAACCACTCATTCGGACAACGTTCCTGACTTCATAAAACTTTTGCGACGCGCTGGTTCGCTTAAATGAAATTTCTTCCAAGCAAAAGCGCACATCAATAAGCCGGCGATTTCAAAGGCAACATTGAGCATTCCGCGGTCAATAACCGGCAGGCGGTCACCTGCAAAAGTCAAACCACTAAACGGCCACCAAAAAACTTTGGTGTTATTAAATGCACCGTCATAAATCAGATGCAAAAACATTCCAATCGGAATGGCCAAGAGACGTTTACGAATCGGTCGACGACCGATCGTGGACAACATCACTACAACCAGAACTGCCACGCTGGCAGCGACCGAGTGAAAGGCCCGTGCTCCACCCCATATTCCGTCAATGATGTCGGGCAATAATGCACCGATCACCAATGTTCGATGGTCAAAAGCAGGATCTCGAAAGACGAACCAAACCGACAGAACTGCAGTACCGATAAACCAGAAAAACATTGTTATCGAACGAGCAACCGATTGCAGTTTGGACACTCAGCGACTTGGTCGGCTGGCAAACGCTTCATGATGTCGAGTTCTGACACCGAGATATCCATATGACATCCTCCGCACACACCATGTTGAATGACGGCGACTGCGATTCCTTTGTATGAGGCCCGAAGTCGGTCGTAGGTCGCAATATCAGCAGCGGGGATCGGCGCGGCGACTTCATCACGACGCGCTTGCAAAGCGGTCATTTCTTCGTTCTTCAAGGCGACTGCAACATCTTGGGCATGCTTCGTCGTGGATTCAACCTCAATTGCTCGGCTTTCAGTATCCACCAACTGACGAAGATCTTCATCTGCCGACGCACTTGATTCAAGCAAGAGCAATCCGCGGTCATCAAGTTCGTTGCGAGCGGCAGCAAGAGTTTGCATTTCGTGTTGCAATGCTTCGGCTTCACGTGGAGCAATGATGGTTTTCATTTGGTGCTCAAGCTTTGCTCGTCGGGCATCAATATCAACTGACTTCTTTTCAATGTCAGCGAGTTCCGCTTCCATCGTCAACTGCTCACGGCGCAAGTTGTCACGGGTTGAGCGCACATGAGCCACATCAGACAGCGCTTGGGCGTGATGAGTGCGCTCTGGCAATTTCTCGAGGGCAACTCTGGCCTGCTCGATTGCCGTATCTACCTTTTGCAGTTCGTACAGCGCTTTGACATCCATATAGATGACTGTATGCCCTCGGACTAGCAACTTCCCACTGTGTAAAGCGTCGGATCAATTGTTGGGACGGGCCACAAGGGGTCAACCACCCCGCGTGGCACGGTCGTGTTGAGGTCGGTAATCGCCCCCGGCAACGGTGGGACCAACGTGGTAGTTGTCGTTGACGTGGTGGTGCTCGTCGTGGTGGTCGTGGGCACCGTGGTCGCGGTGGGGTCGACCGGAACTGTTTCAGCGGGAATTGAAGTTTCCGTTGGCGGCGCCGTCACAGCCGTCAAACAATCAGTTCCTGGCAGATACAACCGCATTGCAGGCCTGGAATTGATGGGAGGGGTCGCGAAGAATGTCGCAGGCTGACCAGCGAGCGCTGCATCCATCGTGGCCTTCCAGATCCGAGCTGGGAATGTTCCACCGATGACTTTGTCAACACCGACTGCGACAAACTCGGGAATGTTGACCATGGGCAAATACAGATCAGGATGTCCGACCCACACCGCTGTCACTAACTCGGGTGTATAGCCCACCATCCATGAGTTGGTGTTGTTGTCTTGGGTTCCGGTTTTTGCAGCAGCGACTCGGCCTTCTAGGGGGTTACGACGCGCCGTACCCGACACCAGCACACCCGTCATGATGCTCGACGTTTTCGCGGCAGCTTCGGGACTTAACACTGCAACGCCGTCATCTTGATGCTGGTAAAGCACCGAGCCGTCTGCACCAGAAATACTCTCGATGTAATACGGCTCCATGTGTACGCCATTGTTGGCCAAGGTTTGAGCACCTGAAGCCATATCGAGCGGACTCATTTCATTTGCACCAGTAGCGAATGAACCGTACGGACGCAACGGCTCACGTTCGGCTGGATTGCGTTCGGGGTACAAATACAAGTTGCGCGCCATGCGGTAAGTCGTGTCAACGACCCGATCAAGCCCAACTATTTGTGAAAGTCGGCCGAACGCGCAGTTAATTGAGTACCACGTCATCTCATCAACTGGACCGAGCGGCCGACTGACGCCTTGTTCAATAACAAACGGATTCTCGGGGTCATCGGGGTTAGGCAACGTACATGGCAAGGTGCCATCAAGTTGATCATCGTTTTGTACGCCCGCTTGAATGGCCGCCGCCAAAATAAACATCTTGATACTCGAACCAGTTTGGCGCGGCGCTAAAGCCATGTTGACCTCGTTGCGACCTGCCACGAAAGGTTTGCCGCCAACCATCGCCCGAACGGCTCCGGTCTTGCTGTCAAGCGTCAAGATCGCGGTTTCAATACCAGCAGTATTCACAGGCAGTTGAGTCGCCCGCGCATTCTCGGCGGCACCTTGCGCGACCGGATCAAGAGTTGTGTAAATACTCAAACCACCACGGAAAAGCTTGTTGTAACGCTCTTGATAGGTCTCCCCTAAGAGATTGCTTTTATTCAGCAAGTACGACTTCACTTCTTCGCTGAAATGCGTACGCGTAATCTTCTTTTCCGCAATGGTCTTGACTACTTCTGGGATCTGCCAACTTCCGACACACTGCGCGACTACCTCAGGATCATCTGAAGGTTCGACGCAGGTCTTGATCGCCTCGGCCTCAACTGATTCCATCAACCCGACATCAACGACCGCATCAAGTGATTCACTAAATCGACGCCTACTTTGCTGCGGACGACGAATGGGGTCGTAACTACTCGGAGCCTGAATGAGACCTGCCAAGAACGTTCCTTCGACGAGTGTGAGGTCTTCAACTTTCTTACCAAAGTACACCTCTGAAGCAGCCTGTATCCCGTAAGTGTTATTACCGAAATAAATCGTGTTGAGATAGCGCTCAAGAATTTCATCTTTGGTTCGTTCTTTTTCAAGACGTAACGCATAGATAATCTGCAGCAGTTTGTAACGACCATCGCGTTCGAGACCACCGAGGAATTCAACTTTGACAACTTGTTGTGTAATCGTCGATGCACCTTGACGCGCTCCGCCTTCGAAGTTGGAAAGCGTGGCGCGAAACAATCCTCGAATATTGACCCCGTGGTGGTTATAGAACTCTCGATCTTCAACCGCCAGAACGGCCTGAATCACCGGTTGCGGAATCTGCCCAAAAAGTACTGGCTGACTATTTTCCAACTCATAGGCGGCAATCTCATTACCTGCTCGGTCATAGACATACGTGCGCTTGGCAATTCCCTCCCACGCAGGAAGTTCCACTGGGGTTTCCACATGCGCGTTGGCGACTTTCCAGATACGTGGAGCAACACCAACGACTGCCGCCGTTAAAACAAGTGCTCCCGCCACAACGACGATGCACAGCCGCATCCACCAGGTGATCATTCGCACAACAGTTCTACGGTAGTTGGCAGCTCGGGCTGAGCAGCGTCACCCCCGAAGCACTACCGTTTCATCTATGTCTCAATCCCCCGCTCACCCCTTCCGATTTGGCGTCCAAGCCTCAAAAACCAACACTCGCGATTTATGGGTTGACCTCGCCCACCGTTGTGAAGATAAGGGTTACTCGTGCCTCACGATGCCTGATCACTTCGATGATCAACTAGCGCCAGTTCCAGCGCTCATGACCGCTGCCAACGTCACAACCACCCTTCGCATTGGCGCCTTGGTCTGGGACAACGACTACAAGCACCCCGCAGTTCTTGCCAAAGAGCTAGCGACCATGGACGTGCTGTCCGATGGACGACTTGAACTCGGTATTGGCGCAGGCTGGATGATCAGCGACTACGAACAGATGGGCATCCCTTACGACGCGGCCAAAGTTCGCATCGATCGTTTCGTGGAAGGGCTCAAGGTCATTAAAGGTGCAATGGCCGAAGGTCCCTTTTCGTTTTCGGGCGATCACTACACAATCACCGACTACAACGGAACTCCGAAACCAGTTCAAGCACCGTGTCCACCGATCCTCATTGGCGGTGGCGGCAAGCGCGTGTTGTCGATTGCTGCGCGCGAAGCCGACATTGTTGGCATCAACGCCACCATGTCGGCGGGAGTTGTTGGCCTGCATACATTCAGCACTATGACCGCCGAAGTTGTCGACGAGAAAGTTGCCATTGTCCGCGAGGCAGCGGGGGCACGTTTCAACGATATTGAACTCAATGTGCGGGCCTTTCTGGTGAACATTACCGACGACGCGAAGCAGGCCGCTTCCGGAATCGCCTCAATGCTTGGTGTTGAACAACAGATGGTTGAACAATCTCCTTTCGCGCTTGTTGGTCCAACGAGCAAACTGATTGAAGACCTCCTCGAACGTCGCGAACGATGGGGCTTCTCTTATGTGATCGTTGGAGCCGACGATGTGGATTCATTTGCACCGGTCGTGGCCGCACTCAACGGCAAATAAGACGAAACTCTCGTGGCTGAATCCAAATCCATAGCTCTGTGTGGAGCAGGAATGATTTCTGGCGCTCACGCAATGGCTGCACAGTTTTTAGGATTACCCGTCATCGCTGTGGCGTCGCGAACCCCCGAGAAGAGCGCCGAGCGCGCCAAGCAGTTGAATGCAAAGTCTGTTGAGTATGCCCAACTTCCCAGCGGCGCAAATATTGTCGTTATCGCTACTCCACCAGCCCAGCACTTTGATCACGCGATTTTTTCGTTGCAGCGCGGCGCGGCCGTTGTCATTGAAAAACCTCTGGCATACACGCTCAACGAAGCCGATCGACTGTGTGCAGAAGCACAACAAAACGGGCAAAAGATTCTGTACGCCGAAAATTTGGCATACGCACCAATCGTTCATGCGTTCATCAAACGCGCAGTAACCATTGGTCCAATCACGCATATGTCACTTCGCACAGTGCAGTCTCTTCCCGCTTGGGGCGACTTCACAACTGCCGAATGGGGCGGCGGTGCACTCTTTGATCTAGGCGTACATCCGATTGCGGTTGCAGTTCTCGTCGGCCGCGCAATTGGTGCTGGCGAGGTGGTCTCCGTTTCCGCACAACTCGAGGGTGAAACCACCGACACTCATGCCGAACTTGAACTCACTTTTGCTAACGGTCTTACTGCGACGGTGGTTTCATCGTGGCAAGGTTCTGAAACTCCGGAGTGGAACTTTCAAGTCGCATCCGATCAGGGCGTCGTTCGAGCCGAACTCATGCCCAATTTGATTCTTGAGCACAACGGCGAAGAGGTTTCGTTGCCTGCCGCCTCCGCTCCAATTCCATTCATTCAACAGTTCGGCTACATCGGTCAATTGCAGGCTTTCACCGATGACTTGTCAACACATGCGACTCCATTTATGGATGTTGCGTTTGGACTTTGGATGATGGAAATTGTGTGTGCAGGTTATGTTTCAGCTCGCCAGAACTCTTCATCCGTCGCCGTGCCAAGTGACTGCGATCGTTACGTGAGTCCCTTACAACTTTGGAAAGGCCCGTAGCTCAGTAATGTTTCCCCGATCGGATATTTCACGTCGACTCTTTCTAGCCCTTGGTGCTTCATCCTTCGTTGCGGCCTGTTCAAAAACAACGAGTGACGAGCAACCAACCACAAGTTCCGAAACATCGAGTCCTCCTCCAACTTCGACCCAGTCAACAATGCCAAGTGAAGTCGAACTACCGACAAGCACTTCAATTGCTCCGCCCATTGCGTACTCACAGGCAGGTTGGTTGGCGATTGAAAACGCCCAGGCCGGCACCGACAGTTGGCGTGTCGACTCAGACATTGCACCCACGAAGCGCGTGAAAATGACGGGATTCATTGAAGGGTACGCCGACACCACCAGTGCTCAGTCGGGGCAAGTGGTCAACCTCTATGTCAATACCGGGTCACCCCAATGGCATGTTGAGGCATACCGCATGGGTTACTACGGTGGACTGAGTGCGCGCTTAATATGGACCTCCGAAACTTTTGCCCAACCGTGGCAGTTTGCTGAACCATCATTCGACCGTGAAACGCGAATGCATACTGCGCAGTGGTCACCATCTACCTCAATCACGATTGACGACAGTTGGCCGCCAGGCTCGTATCTCCTGAAACTGAATTCATCAGAGGGCGGGGCGCACTACGTACCTTTGACAGTTCGCCGCGATGACTGCGCAGCATCACTTGTTGTCGTCTCGGCGGTGACCACTTGGCAGGCGTACAACCCTTGGGGTGGTCGCAGCCTGTACGAAAACTTTGGACCAGGAAGTCGTTTTGATCGATCGCTCGTGGTCTCATTTGATCGACCATACGCGTCGGCGTATAACTGGGGCTCAGCAGATTTCTTAACCCACGAATTACCCCTCATCAGTTTGATTGAGGAATTGGGTATTGACACCGCGTACGTCACTGATATCGATCTTCACACGAGTGCACTTGATGGTGACGGCACGCTTAATCCCGTCTTGCTCAATCGCACTGCGCTACTCACGACCGGTCATGACGAGTACTACTCAACTCCAATGCGAGCAACCCTTGAGCGCGCTCGTGATGCCGGGATCAATCTTGCTTTCTTTGGAGCAAACGCGGTGTATCGCCACATTCGTCTTGAACCCAACAGTGAAAGCGTGCCTTATCGGCAACTCGTGAACTACCGCATTGCTGAAGATGATCCCATGACTAGCGTTGACCCTCAACAGGCCACAGCGCAATGGCGAAATGCCCCACTTAACCAACCCGAATCAGCTCTCATCGGCGTTCAGTACTTTGCCGCCGGCATCACTGCACCAATGAAACTTGTCAATACTGACAACTGGGTTTTCAATGATGTTGACCTCTCCAATGGCCGAAGTTTGAGAAAGCTTGTGGCGATTGAGGCCGACGGACTCGGTCCTCCAAATCATGAACCCGAAAATCTTGAAGTGCTTGCAAGCTCTCCCGTGATCTATAACAACTCGCGTTACAACCACGCGATGACGTATTACTCTGCCGACAGCGGAGCGGGCGTCTTTGCGACAGGAACGATTGGTTGGATCAACGCACTCGATACAACTGCTTGGGACGACGAAAAGGTTTCGACGGTCGTCCGGGGAATCACGACGAATGTTTTACAAGCATTCGCAACTGGTCCGACTGGCGTTGCTCATCCGAGTGTGAGCAACGCCAGCCGTTATCGAAGTTCTGTTCAACCCGCTGGTGACGGAACATAGCAAGGCTAAATAACAACGGGTGTACCTTATGGGACGGCTTTCAAACCCTCCCGGCCCCATTGAAACCCCTACACCACAAGGGATCCACGGCCCCCGCAGGATCCTCGAGCGGCCCACCAAGCAACCAATTCACTCCCCCACCAGATCTGAATCGGTCCGTTCACGAAAAGCCGGGATGACTTTCAAACCCCGGTCCGAGGGCGATTCAGTGACGACTGAACACAACCGACATCGCTAGGCTCATCGCCGAATACAACGATGGATAATCAATCTCGAACCTCGCGACAAAGTACAGCATCCACCACCGCACCGTCGCCGCCCGCCTTAAGGGGCGCGGTTTGCGAAGAAGGATGAACAACCGGCAACTCACCAACGACGACGTCGATGAAGCAGCCGGTCGCTACCGAGCAGGGGAATCACTCGCCACTGTAGGCATCGCCTTGAACGTCGACGCCACCACCGTACGCAGCGAACTACGCCGAGCGGGAGTATCTATCCGCTCCCGGCAAGGCGGAACCGACCACAACATCCCGTAACGGGTGAGTCCAGGGTCTGGCACCGCTGAACCTTCCCCGCACTCACCAAGACGTATCCATGGAACGTCCAAATGAACCGCCCGCGGGTCGGCACGCACGCCGTCCTTTACGACTACTGGCTGTTGACAAGGAGTTCAGCGACCGATGCCTTCGTGCCCTGCTTTCCAATTGTGATGCCGATGCCGGTCGCATCCGACAGGGTGGCGTCCCGTATGGTAGTCTTCAGCGTACCTTCCACCCAGAGCTGGATTGCGACGCCTGCGAGCACGACTTCAATGTTGTTGCCGCCAGAGAAGCCCGAGTTCGCGATTCGGCTCGCTTTGCCGTCAACGACTCTGTCAACCATCCAGGTGCCGTATTTCGGCGAAGCAACGAGGCTCCAGTAGTTCTGGTCGTCCTGATACCGAAACACCAATCCGGAGTCCGCGGCGGTGGTGTTGAATCCCATCGCGAAAGAGTCGATCCGGGAAATCCCGGACAGGACAGCGAGGGCGTGGTCCCCGCTACTGGCCTTGGCCGTGACGACACCGCCGTCCACCTGGAAAGACCCACTGATCACTTTCCAGGTCAAATCGTCCGTACTCGCCACGGCACGGCCGTCGAGGGAGCCCGGATTGCCGTCGAACGACTCGGCGATCGGCTCGACGGTGGCGGTCGTCGCCGATGGGGCCACTGTGTCGTTCTCGTTCTTCTTATCTCCCACGAGGTACCCGGCCCCAAAGCCACCCAATGCACCGATTACCAAAGCCATCACCACGGTAAGCACGACGAGCCAGCGCTTGCGACGCAGGGGCGAAGCAGAAGCAGGCGAAACAGTGCGGACCGAAGGCGTCGCCGTCCCGTCCGACCTCGATCGATCCGTCGCCAGAGCGTCGTCCATCTCGGCGAGGAACTCGTGAAACGACTGATCCCCCCCGCCAAGTTCGGTCTCTACTACCGTCACTTGGCAGAATTCTTCAGCTGTAAGGCGGTGTTTGCTGCTGGAACCGTCCGCACGGCGGACGCGCGTGATCGCGCTGCCATCGTCGCGCATCTCGACCTCGGTCAGGACAATTGGTTCACCGGTCGGAGTGAGTCGGACTGTTATCGGCAATTGGAGCGAGCCACTCGAAAGGTTCTGTTGTGACATAAAGATCTCCTGTTGACCGTGACTAGTCGAGAAGGCATTGCTGGGGTTCCGCCGACGTGGCAGCGGCCGCGCCCGAGGGAGGTCCCGTCGAAGTCCGTTGGGCGATCACGAACAAATCCCGGAACGACGATCGATACGGCAGGTGAATCGGCACCGAGCGATCTCGCAGGTGGCGCACCAACTGGTAGGAGGCGCCCAACACTCCGTCGAGCCGGGTACGGTGGATGCGGGTCGAGCCGAATCCGAGAAGGTCGAACAGCATCTTCAGCTGTGGTTCACCGGCAAAGCTGAGGTGGTCTGGCAAGTCTAGCGCACCGGGGTACCCGTCCCTGTGGGGCAGATCGGCGCCGTTGCCGGTCTCAAGGAAGAGCTCGCCGGTCTGGGCAAGCAACGACGTCCAGCCCGAAATGATGCCCACCGGATCGGGCAGGTGCGAGTAAACGTTCATCAACGAGAGCACATCGAACGGTCCAGCGAGCTCTTCGACCGATGCCACCGTGACCAGGCCCCGCCTTTGGGCCCCCACGCGCTTGGCGGTATTTGGCTCAACACCGACCACAGTAGATCCCGCAGGCATCGCTGCTTGGGCGGCCAGCAACAGCTCACCATGTCCAGACCCGATGTCGAGCCAACGTACTGGCCCTCCCTGCGAAATACGTTGCGCAAAGAGCCGCGACAGCAGTGCCTCAAGCCGCTTCTGACGCACTTTGCTGAACGAGCCAGTCACCTTCAACTCGCCGTCGTCGGTCCTGTGGCTACCGGTTCGTGTGGCCTGATCGATCTCATCGGTGTTCGGCCGCGGTGTCACGTATATCAAACGGCACTCGGCGCATCGGCGCGCCTCGTAACCATTCTCGGTGGCCCACGGCTCGGTTTCGTGCGCGCCACAAAGGTAACAGACCACATCCTCCATGGACGAAACATCTCTCAACTGTCTTGCCCCCAAAATAAACTGCCTGCTAAATAATAGACGATTGGCGACGGTGCGTCAATATGCATTACCAGCTTTGTAGCCCATCGTGTGACCAACGGCGGAGCGCGTGTATACTGATTTAGTGGTTCTGCCCTCCCCGACGAGAATTACACGCCGGGCGCACCAAGTGAACGAGTCGCACGTCGAGGACCAGCACACCGACTTGCGAGCCCTTTCGCCGCCCACGACAACCTCAGTGCTCGTGGTGGCCGCTGTATCGTTCGTGGTGGCGGTGGTCGTCATCGGTCCCGGGCTGTCGGGCGGAGCGCTGTTTCAGCTCGATCGTTCCGTGGTTCCCGACGCCCCGTTTCCTTGGGGCACCTTCGGCCTTGGCCCGGAGATTCCGCGCGACGCGCCACTGAGCGCCCTTCTGTGGTTGCTCTCGGTGCCGTTCGGTTCGCTCATCGTCGGCAAGTGGCTGATGGTGGTCACCATCTGCGCTGCGTGGACCGGAATGTTCCGCCTGGCGCGAAGGTGTGCCCCGGCGCCGCTGGCGATGGTGTCGGGCTTCCTCTACGTGCTCAGTCCGTACATGCTGACGCGCCTCGCAGTCGGGCACCAGGCGATGTGGGTGGCCGCCGCCGTGTTGCCCTGGGTGCTACCGACCTTGACGAACGCTCGCTCGAAGTGGTCGGCGACCTTCCTCGCGTGCGTCGCCCTCTGCATCGCCGGGTCGTTCGGCGGAATCGTCGCCGGTCTCGTGCTGGCCGGCCGGTTCCTCACCCGCGACGGCCGCCTGCATTTCGTTCGGCACACTGGCGCGTTGCTGTTCGCTTCGGCGATGTGGCTCATCCCTGGTGTCGTGGTGATCGCCGCTGGGCCCACCCTGGCATCGTCGGCATCATTCCCGAACGGGACGACGTCGCTGCTGGATGTGCCGCGCCTCGCCGCCGGCCAGGGGTTCTGGCAGCGACCGCTCGAGGTCGCCGGCGGCAACCCGCTGCTCGACGGCGCGGCCGGGTTGATCCTGCTGGCGCTCGCCATCATCGGTGCGCGCCGGTTGCCGGCGGCGTGGCGAGGACCGATGGCCGTCGCGGCTACTTTGAGCTTTCTGCTGTCGATGGCATCCGCCGTGCCGATCCTGCGCGACGGCATGGACTCGTTTACTGGCACGGCGATAGGGGCACCTTTTCGCGAGGCCCAGCGCTACCTGTTGCTCTACGTCGCGTGGATGGCACTCGCCGTTCCGCTCGGCGCATCGGTGCTAGCCCGCCGCTTCGCACCGTTCCGCGAGGTGGCCCTGCTGACGCCGGTGGCCATCGGCGTGCTCCTGGCGGCGCCAGGCACCTGGGGGCTCGGCGGAAGGCTGCAACCAATTGCTGTGCCACCGGGCTGGACGGCGGCGCGGGAAATGATCCGCGACGGCGGAGGCACGACGATGGTGCTGCCCTGGAACCGATACATTGCCCTGCGGTTCGCCGAAGTACCGCGCTCACTCAACCCGATGGCCAAGTTCCTGGGCACCGACGTGCTGGTGGCCAGCGACCTCGGCCTGGGTTCGGACAACCAGGAACGCACCGATGAGCGCGAGTTCGACGCCTCGTACGTGGCCTATCGGATCCTCACCGGCGACACCGACACGACGGTGGAGGACCTGGACATCCTCGGCGTGCGTTGGGTGGTGGTCCTCCACGAGGGCCCGTACACTGCGTACCTGCCCGGGATCTTCTCATCGTCGCTGGAACCCGTCATCGTCCGAGGCGACATCGAACTGTACGAGGTGCCGGGCTGGCAGGCCGAAGGGGTGACCGGAGCCGGCGACGCAGTGCCGGTGTCCGGTATCGCGGGGCCGCTGGCAACTTCCTCAACGACTGAGGCGTTCACGTGGCACCGGTCGTATCAGACCGGTTGGCTTCGTGGCGGCACACCGGTGTCGGAGGCCGAGCACGGGCTCATGGCGGTGCCGGCCGGGAGTGGTCCCATATGGTTCTGGCCTTCGCTACTCTGCTTGGCCGGGTACCTGGCAGTGGGCATTACCATGGCGATGTGCCTGGTCCGTGGATCTCGAGCGCGGGATCCTGGGAAAGGGACGCAACATGAATTTCGATAGTGTGTCGGCAGTACTCGTCAAGCTTGCGGCGCTTATCCGGCGGGTGATGCCCTGGCCATACGCGTATTTGTCGGCGCTTCGGGCCACATGGGGGCGCCACTCCTACTTCCGCACCACCGGGATGTTGCGCTCGGCTGCGCTCGGCCGTCCGGTCACCGTCGACGGTGCGCCGCTGCCGCTGATGACCTACGGCATGATCGACGTGCTGCAGCAGCGCCTCACGAAAGATCTGCGCGTCTTCGAGTTCGGCAGCGGAAGCTCGACGTTGTTCTTCGCCGAACGCGTCCGCCACGTGACCTCGGTGGAGCATGATCCGTCCTGGATCGAACGCCTCCGCAGCCTTGTACCCGCCAACGTCGAGCTCATCTATCGTCCGAACGACGAAGACGCCACATACTGCAGAGCCATCGACGACGCGGGCGAGGCCTTCGATGTCGTGCTGGTCGACGGCCGCAACCGCATCAACTGCATGCGCCGCGCTGTCGCTCGGGTCGGCACGGCCGGGGTGATCATCTTCGACGACTCCCAGCGCGATCGGTACTCGCCCGCGCTCGACATCGGTACCGACGCGGGTTTTCGCCGGCTGGACTTCCCGGGTTTGCGACCCACGGGCGTGCGAGAAAGCACCACCACGCTCTTCTACCGAGCAGACAATTGCCTAGGGATCTGAAAGGGCAGCGACGTGAGCATTAGGGAAACGTACAGTCGTGCCCGGGGATTTCTCGGGCAAACCGCAAAGCTCGCAGGGTACGCCCGTCCGTCGGTCACCCGGACATGTCCGCTGTGCGGGCACCAGGGCCGCTTCCGCGCATTTGGGCATCCGCCCCGCTACGACGCCCAGTGCACCTCGTGCGGCAGTCTCGAGCGCCATCGCCTGCTGTACCTGTGCGCTCAGCAGATAAACCTGTTCCAGGGAAAGACGGTGCTGCACTTCGCTGCCGAGGCGACGTTGACTGCGATGATTTGCGAGATGACCCCTCGGTACACCTCCGCCGATGTGGTGCCCGGGCGCGGCATGAAGGTGCTTGACATCGAGGCGATCGATCTTCCCGCCGGCTCAGTGGAGGTTGTGGTGGCGAGCCATGTGCTGGAGCACGTCGACGACCAGCGCGCCCTCGACAGTCTGTGGAACGTGCTCGGCCCGAACGGGGTGATCGTGCTGATGGTGCCGGTGATCGGCGGCTGGCGGGCCACGTACGAGGACCCCTCGGTCGTCACCCCAGAAGGTCGCGAGGTCAACTTCGGCCAGTACGACCACCTGCGCCTGTACGGGCGTGACTTCGCTGAGCGGGTGGAACGGCACGGCTTCGAGGTCACCGAGTTCCAGGGCAGCCCACGTGATTGCGTCGACTATGCGCTATTGCCGGGCGAATCGGTGTTCGTCTGCAGGAAACGACCTCGGGACTGACATCGGGTCAGCGGTCCTCGCGCTCCCGGGCCGAGTCGAGCGCGCCGCGGATGCGTGCGGCCTGGTGACCGAGATCGAAGTGGTCTTCCGCCCAGGCCCGGTTGGCCGCGCCGCGCTCGGCGGCACCGGGTCCGAGCGCTCGGCGGATGGCATCCGCGAGGGCAATGGGATCGCCCTGGGTGACGAGATCGTTGCCAGGTTCGACGATCTCTGGGATGGATCCACAGGTCGTGGATACCACCGGGATTCCGGACGCCATCGCCTCGGCGAGCACGAAACCGAACTGCTCTTCCCACTTCCATGTGCGCTTTGACGGCAGCACGAACACTCGCGACGAGCGCATCAGGGCCGGAATCTCGTCGCGCGGGATGCGGCCGACGACCTCGAGGAACGGCCGGGTTGCTGCAGCCAGCTCCAGCTCTTCGCGTAGATGCCCATCGCCGACGATGCGAATGCGGAAGGCCAATCCCTTGGCGGCGAGGATGTCGCCGGCTGCGACCAGCTCGCGTACCCCCTTGTCGGCGCCGCGGTTGGCCCGCAACATGCCCACGAACAGCACCTCGTTGGCTTCCACGGGGCCGTCCGGGGCGGGGTGGAAGTGAGCGAGATCGATGCCCGAGTGCACCACGGTTGCCCGGTCGCCGTCGCAGCCCAGCGCGATCGCATGCTGGCGGGCGCGCTCGGTAGTGCACACGAACCACGATGCACTGCGCACCGTGCGGCGGGCGATCAGCGCGTAGGGGGGCAGCCAGTAGACGATGTTGCGGGGCATCGTCTCGGAGATGTGCACGACGTGTGGCAGCCCGTGCTGTTTCGCGAAGCGGGCAGCCTGGAACGTCGTGAACGAGTACAGCTCGTGGCTCGCCACGACATCGATGTCGTCGGCGGGGATCTGGTCAACGCCACGCAGCATCGCCGGCGCCGCTGTCCATGCCTCGGTACCGCCCAGGAGCGGCAGGCGGGCGACGTCGCAGACGATCGTGCGGTCCGCTCCCCAACCATCGCGATCGCTCACAACGGTCACCACGGCCTCGGGCAACTTCGTCCACATCTCGAATTTGTTCGACGTGCGTGCCGGCTGCTCGAAGAGCATCACGCCTAGGCGCTTCATCAGGTAGACCCTTTCGACCGTGGTGCGTCGCGACGAACCACGAAGAAGATACAGACGGCAAACGTCACGACCATGAGAGCGAACAACACGTCATAGGTGGTCTGCGGCGCAAATGTGATCGACACGTCGACCGCGCCATCGGTCTCGAACACGGACTGGGCGTCGAACTCGTGCTTGACCAGCGCCCGCCCGTCCCCTTCGGCCTGCCAGCCCTCGTGCGCAGCGCGTCCCGAGACGAGGTAGTAGCCATCGGACGTTCCGGCGGGAACGACCACGTCGGCACCCGCCATCCGCGCCGCCGACACCGTCGGGCGCTCGGCCGGGTACGGCACATCCAGCGCTGCAGTGTCGAGACTCGGGGGCAGCATCGTTACCCAGTCCAGGGCGAAGTCCGGTGAATGCGACAGAGTGTGCCAGCCGCTCCCGAGCGACAACGCGTCGCAGAGGCGAATGTCGCCGTGTAGGCCGTCGGCATCGATCGAGGTCACCTCGGCGGGTTGCTTCCGCCCGTCTATGGCGATTGATAGCACGCCACATCGGCCCAACTCGGGAGAATCCGAGATTGCGCTCGTTGCGAACTCGACCCGCCCGCGCACCTCGAACCGAGAGTCCGTCTGCAGTTCGAAACGGCGGCGCATCACTGATTCCACCGGTTGGTCGCCTGCGCCGATCTCGCGACGGAACGAGAGCCCGACATCGGCGTCCTGCAACACCGCAGCCAGCGTCGGGTCGGCGGCCGCCCGGTCGACGACGTCGCTGGGCACCTGTCGATATTCGGCCAGATCCAGGTCGTCAATGCGGACGTCGGCGATGGAGATGGCTCCAGGCGCGTTGACGCGGTCGATTCGGATCCGGATCGACGCAGCAGGGCGTCCGTCGAGGTCCACCGAGCCCTGGCCGCTGAGCAGCACAAGACTTCTTGGCGGAGAACCGGGAGCCAGGACGCTCACGACCTCGATCCGCGGACCGCCGTCGTCGGCGGGCAGCTCCACGCTCACTGAACGTGCGGCGTACGGCCGGGAGAAGTCAATCTGGATCCATTGCCCGACGGTCTGTCCCAACGATCCGGAGCGCCACACCGTCCGCCCATCGCGGTCGAATACGTTCTCGGCGCGCGCCCAGGGCTGGTCCACCGACGACACCGACGACGTGACCCGCTCGACGTTGTCGATGCTACTGACGGTCTGGGTGCCAGGCGCCGAGAAGAGCGACCCCACGCCAGGCCCGGTGGCTCCGCTCTGCAATGCGCTGGTGGAGTAGGTGGTGGTCCCCGTGGCCGAGTTGTAGCGCAGCACGTTCGTGTCAGTGACCAACAACGTCGAGCCGGCTCGGAGGCTCGCGGCAAGCTGGTCCTCGTCCATCGACGCCGTGAACGCAAGCGGGCGGGACCCGGCAACGAAACCCCGTTCGGCGAGATCGATCCAACCCGAACCATCGCCGGACACCAGGAGCGGGGGCACGCGGGGCGCGAGCCGCACGATTGGCTGCCAGTTACGCATCTCGTACACCTCCACAGGCGCAAGCAACCGCTCGGTCTGCGCCTCCTCGCTGGTGTCGGCACCGTCCGTGGTGTTCTGGCCGGGGCTACCGAACGTCGCCGCGAGCCTGAACACGTCGCTCGAGCGGATGGGGTCGAAGGTTGCTGGTCGTGGCCTCCGCTCGGTTTGCCAATCGATATCGTTGCGCAGTAGAACCCATCGCACCCCCAGACGGCGCAGCACGTCGGCCAACGCCTCCGGCGCGACTTCGGACGAGCCGGTGCGCGCGTCGAGAGCGGCGATGGCACTCTCCGCCATCGGTGTGCTCTGCGGGAACGATCCGGGTCGCACGTAGGGCACGCGCAAAAACGCGTTGAGGATGTCGTCGCCGACATTGCCCCATCGGTATGACGTGGACGACGAACCGGGGAGCACGAGCACGCGACCTTCACCTCCGGCACCAGCATCGTTCAGCCAATGGAACGAATCCATCCAGTAGGCCGGTACGTCGTCGATCTGACGCGCCTCGGCGTACAGCTCGAGGCTCCATACCGGGATGGCCGCAATCGCGACCCCCGCCAGCGCCGACGCGGACACGACCCAGCGGCGCACGTCGTGTCGCCGCCGCGTCCCACCGGCGACCGCCAAGCCGAAGAGCACACACAACGGAAGTGCGACGTTGCCCCCGGCCTTCAGCGTGTTGCGGAAGGCTTGCGCCGAGGGAACGGCGTCGTACACCCAGCTGACTATTGCGCCCCACCAAGATTGAGGGGTCGCGTAGACGCCCACGGTAACCATCAGGCTGATGACAGCGAGTAAGACGAAGAGCAGCCGGGCGCGAAGGTTCGAGCGTCTTAGTGAGCCGATGGCCACCACCGGCACCACGAACGTCGCTGCGATCACGATCGTCGAAGTGAGGTACGGTTCGAACTGGGGGCGGGGTTGCGAGCTGCCAAACCGAAAGTAGACGAGCCAGTTGCCCAAGCCGCGGATCGTCTCGCTGAAGCTGGAGGCGATGTTGACCAACTCGGGTTCCTCGGTCAACGCCAGCCGGGCAAGCAGCTCACGGCGCCCGGCGATGGTGCGGGCCACCACGAACGCCGTAGCGCCCCCGACCAGCAGGGCCGTTCGCCCGGCGATGCGCACCATCGTGCGGACGGTGACCGAGCGCTCGATCAGCACGTACACGATGGTGGGCAGGACGAGAGCGACGTTGATCATCACGCCCGGCAGCTCGGCCGGGAGCGGGATCGACACGGCCAACGCGAATAGCGCCGGCCAGCGCCAACTCTGCGGCTGCCGGGCCATGCGCAACACGGCGACGTGCAGCCACGGCGCGATGACAGCTGTGGCCCCGAAGATTGCGCTGTTGGAGAAGAGACCGAGCGTGAGCGGATGGAACATGTAGGCGACGGCGGCCACGAAGTGAGCGACGCCCCACCGGGGCACCACTGTCGCAACCAGCATTGCCACGCCCAACCCGCTCGTGGCCAGCAGCAAGGCGTGCCACAAGTGCTCGGCCAGCGCCGGACTCGCTCCGACGGCGCGCAACACGGTGTACACCAGGGCGACCACCGGGCTCTGCTCGGCAGCAGCCGTGCGCCCAAGTCCGCCGGTCTGCTGCCAGAGCCCTCCCACCTGCGTCAGCACTTTGCCAGGCGCCCACGCGAGATCGAACCGGGCGTCGGCCACGTAGGTGAGCGGATCGTTCACCATCACCGCGACGGCGGCGACGATGGCCACGCCGCTGATCACTCGCCGCCGCGACCCGACGTCATCCAGACTTGCGTCCGTTGGTTCGTCGGGTCCCGCCACAGGCCGGTCCGGCCGAGCTTTCGGGGACAGATCTTTGAAATCGTCGGAGGGAGTGGCGAGGGCCATCAGCGTTCCTGGCCGCTGACGACGAGTTCGGGTTCGACAGCGTGAGCAGTCACCAACACCGGCCGCCGCAGGAGGAAGACCAGCTGCCCAGCGCCGCCCACGAAGAGAAGCCGGCTCAGTGACAGCGCGTCGGTGAGATCGTGGATCGTCACCACGTCGAGCACGATCCGCCCCCACAAGATAAGGACTGCGGCAAAGCTTGCGGCGAGGGCAAGAGCGACGCGACCGCTGACACCCGATGCCGTGAAGGTGGCGATGATGACCAGCGCTGGAAGCAACGATTCCACGGCTGCCAACGCAGCCGCGCCGAGGAGCAAACCGCACAACACGAGGGATCGCTCGGTGGTGGCGTTGGCCAGCAAAGCTAGACAGCTGACGATCAGCGTCACTGCGAGCAGCGCACTGAGGTCGATGCTGGGCACGAGACAGCAGACAACTGCGACCCCGACGAGGCCGAACGACCACCGGACGGAGCGCCGGTCGAAAGCCGCGCCGATCACTGCGAACACAATCGCGCCACAGGCCGCACCGAGCCACGTGCTGAGCAGGGGTCCGAACGCCACCATGACGCTGGCGAGCGGGCTGACGGCGGCTGACGCCGGCACTCCGTCCAGCGCGTTCGGCAGCGCCCAACCGCTCGCCAGGTGCCGGACCAGCACCTGAGCCGCATCGGACAGACTGCTCTGATTGATTCCGAGGGAGATCGCGCCGAGCATCGCCCAAGCCCACTTCTTGGTCGCGGGCCGGCGCCAGACCGCCGCCAGCCGAGCGGCGGTGGGACGGTCGGGGTCGAGATGCACAGCAGGACCCACGATTGGCGGCGTGAACGGGCGTTCGCCGAGCAATTCGAGCACCGCCCAGGCAAACACGACCGCCATCGCAGCAGCGGCCGCCGCGCCCGCGAGCGGGCGGTCCGCGGCATAGCCGAGACCCACCACCCGCCGGCCCTCCAACATTGTCGCCAGCCCCGAGATCACTAGCAGCCCTGTGGCCGTCGGTACGGCAACCCAGCGGGCCCCGGAGGCGTTCAAGGCCAGCACGCCGAGCAAGATAGCCAGACCCGTCCACCCAGAGATCAGCATCGGCACCGCGACCAGCAGCGCGTACAGGCAGAACCGACCAGCGCGTGCGGTCCACGGAATCGATGCAGCCGCGTCGCGACGTCGTTCCATTCCGAGGTCCAGCAGCGTCAGCGACATGAATGCTGCCACAGAGTGCCCGAACAACCAGGCCATTGCGACGCCAACTGAACCGAGTTCCGAGCTCACCTTCGAAGCCGGAACCATCAAGCACACGGCGAGCACCAGCGACACCGCTATCGTCACCCCGTTGTTTTCCCGGGCGCGGGCGAAGTTCACCGTGGTACTGGTGACACTGAACGGCAGGAGCGCGACGACGAACATCACCAGCACGACGCGACCCGGCCGGTATGCCTCGCCGTACACCAACGGCATCAGCAGCGCTACCGGCACCGAGGCCAGGGTGATGGCGATCACCGTGGCGAGGCTGATCTTCAACGAGTACCATGCCTGCCGGCGCAGCTCTACTTCGTGCTCAGCCGCCTCGATCAACAGCGCGCGGCCGATCACCTGTGGCACGAGAAAGACGATGTTGGCGATCGTCCACACCACGTAGAAGATCCCTCGCTCGTCCGCCCCGGGCAGCGAGCTGACAACCAAGATCGGGAACGCGAAGAACGGGGCTTGCACCAGCAGCAAGCTGAGGCAGTTGGTACCCGTGAACCGAAGGATCCGGCCGACCTCGGGGATATGGGTGCGTCGCAGCAGGACGGGGCAGTCGCGCCGCCATGTGGGATACAACAACAGCGCAGCTAGCGGCGCGGGCACGGACATGCTGACCCAGATCCAGAAGGGATCGGCCGAGGCGGGGAGCGCCGCAATCACCGCGATCCGCACGACAGCGACCACCACGCTGCGCAGCACGACCTGACGGTGATGTCTGAGGCGGAGCTGGCGATAGTCCACCAGCACCACGATGCTGGCGCCAGCTACCCCCGAGAACAGCACCAGGAAGCCGACGAGCGGGCCCTCGGCGAGATACACCGGGAACCTGCCGCCCGCAGCGAGCAGCGTCACCACACCGGCGCCGAGCGCTGACGACACCAACGTGGTGACCATCGCCCAGGAGAAGACCGCTCGGTCCACATCAGAGGTGCCGGCACCGAACCGACCCACCGTCACCGGGAGGCCAAGCGTGGTGGCGTAGATCACGAATGTTGTCAGGGCCACCAGGACGGAAGCGTTGCCGAGGGTCGACACGTCAAACTTGCTTGACGCGATCACCCAGAACCCGAGACCGCCCACGCCGAGAACGGCCATCTGCACGATGAGAATCGAGGAGCTGCCGAACAGCACCCTCTGAATGGGATTGATCCGACTGCTGATGTAAGCGCGCAGCGCTCGGTCTGGCTGTGGTACTGCCATCAGCGGTTCTGCGCTCCGACGGCCGAGAACACAGCGTCATATGCCTGCGCGGTCGTCTCCCAACGGAATCGGTCGGCACGTTCCACAGCGGCAAGAGAGCGTCGCTGCACCTCCGCAGGACACCGGGCGAGATCCTCGAGCGCCTCGCGAAGACTAATCACCCGACGTGGCGCCACGAGAACACCTTCCTCGCCGATGACATCGCGCACACCGGGCAGATCAGCGGCCACGGGTACGCAGCCAGCCGCCATCCCCTCGAGCAGCACCAGCCCGAAGGCCTCCAGTCGCGACACCGAGGGCAACGCGATGACGTCGTGGGACGCCATCATCTTGAGGAGATCGTCGTCGGAGACCCGGCCGAGCAGGCTTACATTCGTCGCTGCGAGATTGGCCACGAGCTGCCGGTGTGAGCTCTCGAGGGGGCCGCTACCGACGACCGTCAGCTCCAGTTGGGGGCTTCCCGCCACAGCCATGATCAGGTTCGCCACGCCCTTGTAAGGCCTCTGCTGGCCAACGAAGAGCACGCGCAACCGTCGCGTGCCGTCGTACACCGTGCTGCGGGGCGGTCCGACGGCGGGATCGACCCCCCAGGGAATCACCGTCAGCGGGGTGCGCGACTTGCGACCGATGACTTCGCCGTAGCTGGGACTCGTGGTGACCACGTGGTCGGCAAGGTTCGCAAGGCGATGATTGACGACGTTGTAGAGGATGCTCATCACACCGAAGTTGGCGATCTCTATGTCGAAGTGGTGGGTGTAGACCAAAGCAGGCCGTGTCCGACGGCGGCGCAGCGCGTGGCCCACCAGCACCACCTCCGACATCGTGGGCACCGGACCGTGCAGCAGTATCACGTCGAACGAGTCGACGGCTCGGTCGCGGAGCAGTTTGAAGCCGAGGTTGGTGACCCGAAACTCGCCGATAGCGCCCCGCCAGGCCTCGAGCGACGAGCGGTACGCCACGTGGTGTCCCAGCGCCTGCAGTTCGTCGCCTAGCCGGGCCACACTCCGTGCGACGCCCGACGTGACAGGGGGCACCTCCGACGCCACGACCAGCACCCGCGCCGGCCGGCAATCTTCGTTGCGGTCGGCCAAAACCTCCGGATCCCAGCGGCGACGGGGTCCGGACGCCTCAGCCCGGCCCAGCGGATCCACGCGCGTCTCCAACCACAACCGGGCGAGACGGGAAAGGAACAACAGCGCGTCACGCGCCGTGGTCTGGCTTGCACCCAGCATCTTGAACCCGTCGTATTCGAACTCGGCGATGCTGCGCCATCGACCGCGCACGATCACTTCTATCAGCACCCGGAACCGCTCCGGCTTGAGCACCACCCCTTCCAGTACCTCGCGGCGGAACGCGAACACGTCGCTGGAAGGATCCTTGACACGCCGGGTCTCCGAGAACATCAGCTTCGAGATCGCAGTGGTCATGCCGAGGACGAAAGAGTGCCAGCGCCCTTGCGACGCCCACGAACGTCTCGACGCGCTGGCGATCGCGATATCGGGACGCCCGGTAAACAGCGAATCAATCAGGTCTACAAGCGTCTCGGGCGGCACCGTGAGAGTGGCGTCGACAACGAGCACGATAGGCGACATGGCGACGCCGATGCCTTCGACGATAGCGCCCGAGTGACCACCCACGCGTTCGGGTGGACGGCGGTGGATCAAGCGCAGCGGCAGGCCGCTATCGATGGCGGCCGCGATTACCGCCGGCGTCTCATCGTCAGAGTCGTCAACAACTATCAAGCACCACGAATGCCCGTACTCCTCAATCACCCGGGTCAGGCGCTTGACGAACAACGCCGCATCTCCCTCGAGGTTGCGGGTCGCACACACCACCGAGACCTCGTAGTCGATGTGCAGCGGCCGGTACGCCATCGGGTTGTTCACCTCGCCTCTTCCACGTCGGTGCGACGCACCGTCAGCGCACAGTTCCACGAGACCACCTCGCGAAGGCCCGGTACCCGCATGATCCAGCGTTGCGAGGGGTAGTAACGCGGCTTGGCGTCGACGAGGTGTAGGCGACGGTCGGCTTTGACCAGGCGCAGCACCTGGCCGATGTGCACCGGCCACAACCCGTCACCGATCGCATTGATCTTCGGCGGACCAAAGAGGCGGGTGTACACCCGATTCCCGAGCCGGGGGCCGAGGTAGTGGAAGGGGACGATCTCATGCCCACCGAACGGCGACAACCAGTTCGTCCACGAGATCCAAATCCAGCCCTCGGGGGTCGTGAGGCGTGCAATCTCGTCGAGCAGACCCTCCACGTCGGGCGTGTGCTCGAGTACGTTCGAACAATACACCCCGTCGAAGGTTCCGTCCCGGAAGGGGGCTCTCCGGCCATCTGCCACCACCCGGCTAGCCTCACCCTGCGGCGTGGCAGTAAGCAGGGTGGGATCAAGTTCGAGCGCCGTGACGGTGGCACCTGACCTGGCCAGCGCCTCCGCGTCCCAGCCGCGCCCGCATCCCAGGTCGAGTACACGCTGACCGTGCAAATCTCGACCCAGTTCGCCCACTGCGCGGTCGCTCAGTGCCTGGTAAAACGCATCTGGCTCGGTCTTATGACGCAGGAAAAGCCGAAAGAGCATCGCATTCGATGCACTCATTGGGGGATGTCCGTGGTCAGGAAGCGTCAGTTACACGAAAGCGCCGGCGAGCACCCAAAACAACCGCACAGCCGAGCAGCATCGCCGCCGTAGCACCACCGAACAGGGACCGCGAATCGGAGCCAGTCGTTGGTACGCCGCCGCGGCTAGATGAGCCAAAAGTAACAGTCAGATCGGTGCGAAGACCAGCGCTGCCGGAGTGACGCAGGTCGACAATCACGTCCTCCACCGTAGCCACCTGTGTTGCCGTCTCGCCGCAGGTGACGCGAATGATGTTGAAGCCAACCTCGGTATTTGCTGGCGGTGTTAATTCAAAAGTCGTCGACGTGCCGGTCGAAATTTTGGAAACCGACGACGACGTATAGCCGACGAGCACCGCTGTGATCAACCTGCCAGACCTGCACCCCTTGACCGAGATCTTGATGGGGCCATCCATGTTAAGCACGGGGGCCGATTCATACGCAAGCAGGGCGGTGACGTAGCCAGCTTGATCAAAAACGCCATTGACGGTAAAGTCCGGACGTGTAGGCCCGTCGTCCTTGTAGTCGGCCGAGGCCGGTGAGACACCACAGGCGAGAGCAAGAGCCACCGCTGCCACGACCAGTGTCGCACACCGCCTAATCATAGTCATCAATGAATTTCCCCCGTTTTGATAATTTACGTTAGTGGACATCAATGACTCCCCTTTGATTCGGTATAACACCTATTAATCAATCTAGCGGTGGATTCGGAACCTGTCAAGCCGTTTGAGACATTTTTATTTTGAGTGGATGAGAGCTTCGCTTTGGGGTTCCGTAAAGCCATGCCAATGTTGCTGTTGCGCGGCCGGTAGCTACTCAAGGCTGCGAGATGGATCGGGTTCGCAATGCCGTTCGATTCGACGAGGACCAGCCCGGGACTCATGTTGATCGCTGCGCACGAGAAGTTGTCGTGGAGAACTGAGGTGTGATCTCCTCTCAGGTCACTGCGAAACGCGAGCGGCACGGGTGACTCCATGCGAAATGTCTTGCAGCACGTACTCAAGTTGACGCCGACTCCTCCGCCTTCACGAATGAGCAGCTCAGCCGTCCGTATGTACTATGAGCGCTCGTCGAGCTTGCCATGAATCTCGAACTTGAGCTTGAACGAAGCCGTCAGGCAAGCGCGCGTGTCACCAATCCAGCGACTTCCGTCCATCATCGATGTTGGCCGAACTCATCGAACGCTGACGTTCGAGGATCTGTCGGGGACGACACGGTAGACGGGTTGATTCTCAATGACCAGCCACTGCAGCCTCGGATCCATTTACAGGTCGGCACGCATCGTAGCCGATCAGACCGTTTGCCGAGATTCAGGCATCGGCCGGTTCTCTGTGCCTATACCGCGCTGGTCGTTCTCTAACAAAATCAAGACCAGCTGTTGCGAGCCGCCCGCCCCTGAACCCATCATGGCTTACGGCCCGGTCACCAGCGACTCAAGCTGCGGGACCAACCAACGCCAGAACATGACCTTGCCCGCGGCTGTGTAGTGCAGACCATCGTCCAGAATCGGTTCCCCGCTAGGCGCATCGATCCGCGTGCCCTCGGCCGAGCACTCCCAGCTCGACGGATCAGTGATGACGATACGCGAGCCGTATCCCTGCGCCTGCTGGATGACAGCCTCGGTGAGATCCGTGATCCCCTGGTTGGTGAGGCCACCGACTCGACCCGGCGCGTCTTGACGGCACGGCGGCAACACTATCACCAACGGTGCGTCGGTGCTAGTAAGAACTTCGAACGCCTCCCCCAATCGACGAGTGATGCTCGAGCGCCACGCGTCGGTACCGACGGCGAGGGCGGCACCCTGGTTGAGTATTTCGACGCTGTCGTACGGTCCGACGACCCACACCACGACGTCAGGCCCCGTGGCGAGTGCTCGTCGCCAGGCATCGGGGATTGCGAGGCAGTCCTTGAGTTTGTCACCAACGAGGTAGGTGGAATCCGGACGTCCAAAGTGGGTGAGCCCACACCCTGGAAGGGCGCCGTTAGACAGGCTGATTGCGTCCACCAGCTCGCTTCCAGGCCCGTCGTTGGGCAGAAACCCGAGGCCAAAGGCGACGCTGTCGCCTACCACGAGGGCGGAGAGGTCGCCCGGCGGCACGACGGAGGAGACGCTGCTGATCTGCTGGGCCTCGGTCAGCACGTCCGCTGAATTGCCGTCGCGAAGTCGCTCTGGAGTGACCGAGGATGCAAGGACGAGTGCCAGGCAAACCAGGATGCCGGCCGGCAACACCAGTCTCGGTGCGGCAGATCGGCCGCGCAATTGGCGGACGGGCTGCTCGATCCACCGATAGGAGATTTCCACCACTACGGCGGTGACCGCGCAACGAAACGCGGCAAGCGGGAGGCCGTCGACTCCGATGCGGTCGGGGCCCAGAGCAACGATCAGCGGCCAGTGCCACAGGTAGATGCCGTATGACCGGGTCCCTAGCCATTGGACTATAGCTGTGTCGAACCACCGCGATCGGGATCGTGCCGCGCCCACTACTGCCGCGAGCGACACTAGTGCTACGGCCACGAACCCGCCGCGGTACATGTATGTTCCCTGCTCGGACACGGTGAATGTGCCGACCAGAAAGAGAGCGACACCGACCAACATGAGGCCCGTCCAACGACGGCGATCGCCGGGAGAAGACATCGCATTGCGGGTCAGCGGCACGAAGGAAGCCGCGCAGCCGATTAGGAGCGCGAACACGCGGGTATCGGTGCCGTAGTAGGCGCGCCAACTCGACGTATTCGGGCTGTGCAGCAGCGCCATCGTCACGGCAGAACAGAGCGCTGCCGCTCCGAGGAGGGAAGCACACACAAGAGGCCGCCCCCGAAGCCAGCGCCTTCCGAGCAGTGCCGCTACGGGAAAAACGAAGTACCACTGCTCCTCGATCGATAGAGACCAGAAGTGGCGCAGGGGCGAAGCAGCGACGAACTGGTCGATGTAGCCCTGTCCGCTGGCGATTAAATGCCAGTTCTGAAACCACAGGGCCGACGCGACCACGTCGGCGCTGATGTCGCGGTCCCAGCCCACGACGGCGGCCCACACTACGACGAAGGCCATCATCGTTGCCGATGCCGGCAGCAGTCGGCGGACACGACGGCCCCAGAACGCCAGAATGTTGACGCGTCCTGACTGGTGCACCTCCTTCAGCACGAGATTGCCGATGAGGTACCCAGAGAGCACGAAAAACAGGTCCACCCCGACGAAGCCACCCTGAGCAAGACGTACCCCGCCTATGGAAAGATCTAGGTGGTAGACCACAACGGCTACAACGGCGATCGCGCGCAGCCCGTCAAGAGCTGCCACCCGTTCAGGTATCCGAACTCGGTCGCGTGTAATCAGGTCAGCGAGCTTTGTCGGATGTGGCGCGGATAATGGTGTGCGCGACGTGGAGAACATGCAGAGCATTCAACTTCCGTGAGACTGCCGCTTGCTATAACGGTCACCCGAGCATAACAAGGCGGTTGGGCCACCAACAGGTCCGACCACCGACTGCAGCCCGCGGTGATCCGAGCCAGGCACCGCTAACGTACGGCTGTCGGCGACTCCCCAGCCACGCGACACGGCGAGGTGGTCGATTCGCAGCGCGAACACGCCCCACAGGACACCGCCGGTGTACGTCGAGCGCGCTCAACGCTCCCGCACCCGCATCGCAAGCAGCCCTCGACAGCTCGGCGTACCCTGAGGTCCGGTCGCACAGGTTCAGATCTCCAGCGCTGCGGTGACCAGCTTCGGGCGGCGACGGATGGCTTTGCGGCACAGCAGCGCAGCGATCGGGAAGACGAGATACCACTGCTCCTCAATGGACAACGACCAGAAGTGCTCCAGTGGCGGTGCCGGTCCGACCCCCCCCGTACGACTGACCGACATTGATCAGGTGCCAGTTCTGGAACCAGAACGCAGAGGCGACGACGTCGTCGGAGATCGCTCGCCCCCACCCGACGGTGGCTCCCCAGATACAGACAGCGACAAGGAGGATGGCCGAAGCGGGGAGGAGGCGCCGGAAGCGACGCGACCAGAACGCGACCAGTCCGACGCGGCCCGTCCGGCCAACCTCACCAACGATCAGGGAGCCGATCAAGAACCCGGAGAGGACAAAGAACAGATCTACGCCGACGAAGCCGCCTCGCAGAAGCTGCACACCTCCGATGGAGACGCGGAAGTGGTGCGCCATGACGGCGACCACTGCAAACCCGCGGAGGCCGTCGAGCGCGCTGATCCGCCACGTCGCTACTGAGGGACGTTCCGGCGAGAGGTCAACGAGCCCCACAGATAGCAATGATAGCGTGCCTTCCTCCCGTCCAGTCAGTCAACGACTGCCAATTATCTTCGCCTCACTGCTTCTGTCAGGCCAGTCCATCAACGATGGGAGTAAGCAGTAGTTGTGACAGAGAAACCCCTCAACCATGTGATACTTCAGAATCGACTTGGGAGTAGCGGGCCGATGACCCTCAATGCCGTGGCAGCGCCCAAACTTGGTGCGCAGCCAATCATCAATGATCACACAATGGCGCCGGACAGTATTTGAGGGTCTTGAACTGGGCTTCGGAGTACGAGTTGTCAACGATTACCAGCAGTACATCACATCGTTTATCTCCATCAGCGACCCACTGACACGGGTCCCGATCACGGAGCCAGAATTGACGCCACGATTTGAGTTCGGTAGTTGAGATACGAGGTGTAGGTGCCCCTCATCCAAGCCAGCGCCGTGGTGCCATCAGGGGCGGATGCGAGAACGGGCCGGAGGTTGTCCGCCGCCGAGTCTGCTGTCAGGGGCTTCCACTCCACAGCGTTGCCGCTCCCGTTCCCCTCGAACAGTTCCCAATGCTGAATACCGTCGGTTCGCGAGATGAGCGGGTCGCCTGTCTCGGGATCAACGTTGGTTGAAATGACGTAACGGGTGGGGTCAGACGGATCGAGAGCGATAAGACCTGTGTAGTCGGGCTGGCCCGCGTACAGTGCATGCCCTGCGTCGGCAACTTCCTGCGTGACCCATCCCTCAGACGCTAGCCGCCCTACCCAGTACGAACGCCCGCCTGATGAAGTTCGGACCGAGAAGGAAACCACGGGCACAGATCCTTCGGAATCGACCACCGCGTCCGATCCCCAAGCACGCCCTTCCCCATCGGTCAACCAAACGGGCGAAAGTGCGGTGACTGGATAGGCGGTTCCGAGTGGGCCCACTGGTGTCCCATCGCTTCGGAACACCGAGTCGCCCTCGATGTAGCCGTGGTACAATGAAGTGGCGTCGCCCTCGCTCGGGTGAGCGTCCGTGGCAAACATGTGGATTCTTATTCCGTCAGTCGCGTAGACCACATATGGTCGAGTGGTAGCCCTTTGATCTGGATCGAAGAGGAGTCGACCGACGCTCGTCCAGGTCTCTCCCAAGTCGTCCGAGATTAGAGCGTGTGGGTCGACCCCATTGCCCCGATAGAATAGGAAGAGTCGATGTCCTGGGCCCCTGCGGACTCCGTACAAGTTCGCATACGTAATGCGTGTACCCAGGTCCACGGATGTCTGTGCTTGCCACTGGCCATCCGCCGAGCGGCGCTCGAACCGCATGACCGAGTCGCGTGCGTGCCGAGTCCACGCCATCACGATCTGACCATCGGGAGCCTCCCAAATGGCTGCTGAATTGTGGTCATCGTTGTCTCCCGCGCCGAAGTTGCGCACGAACTTCTGTCCGGTGTCGAGGTGGAACTCAACTCCGACTACTCGTCCAGCCAGGTTGCCTCCATCAAGGCCGACGACAGCAGAGGTGTACAAGCGGGGCGAGTCTCGGCCAAGCACCAATCGCGGACCTTCGAACCAGCACCACGCGCCGCTGTTTAGGAGAACGATGGTTCCCTCCGGCGCTAAGGGTGGTGGATTATTGCACCTTAGATCGTCCTCGAAGTCCCCGTCATCTCCCCCTGCATCGCACTGATTGGTCCCGAGGCCACCGATCAGTTGGTCGGCGCCAGTCCCGCCGATCAACACGTCGTCGCCGGTCCCGCCGTCCAACACGTCGTCGCCGGTCCCGCCGATCAACACGTCGTTGCCTGGTCCTCCGGTGAGCGCGTTGGCGAGGTCTGAACCGGTCAGGGCGTCGTTGCGGAGACCACCGATGAGGTTCTCGACGGTGTCGGCGATCGAGTCGTTCTCGCCGTTGGCGCCGTCGTCGGCTGTGTCGTTGATGCTGGCCGAGATGGGCGTCGTTGACGATGCGTAGGTGACAGTGTCGTTGCCGGGGCCACCGTGAAGCTGGTCAGCACCGGACCCGCCAGTCAGCGTGTCGTCGCCGTCGCCACCAGAGACGTGGTCGCCGCCGGGGCCGCCACGGACGATGTCTTGACCTTCTCCACCGTCAACGACGTCATCACCATAGGAACCGTCGACAGTGTCGTTGCCGGGGCCACCGTCTAACCGGTTCGCTGTCAGGCTACCGCGCAGGAAGTCATTTCCGGAACCACCAACAGCGTTCTCGACAGTGGCCGCCACCAGATCCATCTCATTGGTTTCACCGTCGTTGGCCAAGCCGTCCAAGACGACCGACACATCAACCGTCCGATCCGCGTACGAGACGGTGTCAACCCCGGGGCCACCGATCAGTTGGTCGGCGCCAGTCCCGCCGATCAACACGTCGGCGCCGGTCCCGCCGATCAACACGTCGTCGCCGGTCCCGCCGATCAACACGTCGGCGCCGCCCAAACCGTTCAACGTGTCGTTGCCACCCAAACCGCAAATCACGTCGTTGAAGGCCGTGCCCACAAGGTTGTCCGCCACAGGGGTCCCGAGGATTGTGCAATCCTCGATTGCGAACCGTTCGGCGGAAGCTGGTGAACTCGGCATGCATAGAAATGCCAGTAACGCGAGAAGGACCGGTCGGAGAAGCGGTATCAGCTTGCTGGAAGACGGGCGAGATTCATGCGTGACCATTTATCTGCAAGCACCCCACCTTCGCTTAAAGCCTTCGAGTGGTAACACCCTATAGGCACTTCTCGTTGAAATGGGGAGGCGGCTTGGTGTGAGGGTCCGCGTGCGGGTGCAGGGATCCCGTCATCGTTGCGGTTGTTCTACGACTGCGACGACGAGGAGATCCCTGCGATGGGTGACAGTAGTGATCTGGCCCCGAGGCGATGCTTGGTCTCGGTGGTGTGCGTGTGATCGACGTGCGAGAAGCCGACGGTGAGGTGGCGATCGAGGTCGAGACGACCGAACCTCGGGCATGGTGTCAGCGGTGCGGATGCCGGGCTGAGTCGCAGGATCGGATGTGGGTTGATGTACGCGATCTGGAGTGCGTCATCGGCGATGTAGCGGCGTTCGGCGGCGATCATTTCGTCGTTGACTTGACGAGCAGGGCGCCGAAGAGGCGGATCACGGAGGCCTTGTCGGGGAAGATTCCGACGACGTCGGTGCGTCGCTTGAGTTCGCGGTTGAGGCGTTCGATGGGGTTGTTCGATCAGATCTTGGACCAGTGCGCTGGTGGGAACGCGGTGTAGGCGAGCAGGTCGGCTTCCATGGCCTCAAGCCGTTCGGCGACCCCTGGCGCGTAGGGGCGCAAATGTTCGACAACTGGTCGACGCCCTCGAAGACGTGTTCCGAGCCGGCGACGACAACACGCCGCACAAACCGGAACTCGCCCTCACGGGAGCCGTCTTCGCGCCGACAGTGCGCACCGCGCAGGGTTTGAAAGAGAGGAAGATGGTGGGCGCTGAGGGACTCGAACCCCCGACCTCCTCGGTGTAAGCGAGGAGCTCTAACCAACTGAGCTAAGCGCCCGTATAGAAGTCCAAATCCTACCGTCCACCTGGCTGATCAAAACGAGGAAATAGCAAGTATCCACGATGTACGCGCCTCGCGCTACTACGGTTTTTCTTGTGGCAACCCGCCCTGGTGACGCTGAAAGCGAACTTCTTCGACAATATCTAGATGATATCGGGACGTACCCGTTGCTCAACGCTGATGATGAACGTCGTCTCGCTGCCCTCATTTTGGCCTCACGCGTCGCCCAGGAACGCCTTGATTTTGATCCCGCTCCCAAGGGTCGCGAGCGCACCGAACTCATGCGAACCCTGCACGCAGGAGACGACGCTCGGGCCCAATTCATCCAGTGCAACCTGCGTTTGGTGGTCAGCGTGGCCCGCCGTTACGAGGGCGCTGGCCTCGGACTGTTGGACCTCATCCAAGAGGGAAACCTTGGCTTGATGCGGGCCGTCGAAGGTTTTGACCACGAAAAGGGTTTCAAATTCTCGACATATGCAACCTGGTGGATTCGCCAGTCAATTGGTCGGGCCTTGGCCGATTCGTCACGAACCATTCGTGTTCCATCGCATGTGCGTGAGGTCTATTCGCTCATTGATCAGAGCACCGAAAAACTTGCCGCCGAACTTGATCGTCAGCCAACAGTTGAAGAGATCGCCGAGTTGTCGGGCGTGAGCGCCGAGCGCGTTGCGCTTGTGCATCAGCACCGTCGCCCATTGGTCTCGTTGTCCACTCCCCTCGACAACGATGGCGACTCAGAACTTGGTGACCTCATCGCCGATGAAGGCGCGATCTCGCCATTTGAATCAGCCGCTGCTGCTCTTGAAAAGCGTGCGTTAATTGAACAGCTTCGTCGCCTCGAAGAACGCGAAGAAGAAGTATTGCGTGCTCGCTTTGGTATCGATGATCATCCGATGACACTTTCTGAAATTGGCGAGAAACTTGGCATCACGCGTGAGCGAGTTCGCCAGATTGAATCTCGGGCCCTTGGCAAGTTGCGACATCCAAGCGTTTCGCGCGTGTGGCACGAAGGCCAACGCTCGGCCGACGCGGTCTGATCAGTCGCTACAACGGTTTTATAACGGCAACTTGTGACGCGTCACAAGCGCGTGATCAAAGATTCCATTCGGTGCCGCCACAGGCGTGCGTCGAGCCGCATGATCAAGGACAATGAGTTCGCGACCCTGAGCATCTTCGACTCGCATACCTACCTCAAGACAGATCAAATACGCCGCGGCATAATCCCATACGCCATGTGCGCTCGGACTCATATCGATAAATGCATCAACCGTTGAGTCAGCGACATAACAAATATCAATTGCTGAAGCACCAAACGATCTGAACTGCGCCCACCCCGCATCATCTGGTGGACGACCCGACACCGCAACTAATGCCGATGACCACTCGGTCATTGGTTCACGGGTCATCACTACGCCGTCTCTGAACGCTCCCAGACCGCGCAATGCCCACCATCGCGTGCCAACAGCCTGATCAACAACCAGGGCGACGAGCGGACCAGCAACGTCAACTGCACACAGCGACGTGGCGTAGTGCGGGACTCCACGACTCGCGTTTGTTGAGCCGTCTAACGGATCGACAATCACGACCACATCGCGATCAATATTCTCGACGCCGCTCTCTTCTGACACAATGCCGACACCCGCCTCACGCAAGAGGTCAAGGGCAATTTGGTCGACCACAAGATCGGCGGCATATTGACCATCGCGCCGACCCGAGGGACCCCAATTAGTGATATTTCGCAACTCGACACCAATTGCATCGGCGACCTTATGCAATAACGCGAGCACCTGATTGGGGTCCATAACAACGAGGGTAGTGCGCCTCTCGCCCATTATCCTGAACTCAGTTTCAAAGGACGGGTTATGGCTTTCATTGATGTTGCTGGGTTTGTCTCCGACATGAAGAGTCATGCCATTGACCATGGTTTCCATGTTCACGATGAGCGGCACTTCGTCGAAACCTATTCGCTGCGCCAATTATGGGAAGTTGACCTGCACCCTGAAGAAGCCTGCGATGGACCCATTGACTTGCATCTTTCACTCGAAGTCGACCCTCGCGCCCTCTTGGGCTTTGAAGATGAAATGAGCAAACTCGAAGAGCCCACCGACGAGCCGCCGCAGGGTTTTGAATTTCCTCTGTTGTTTACGTGGACCCTTCCCCCGCTCAGCGGTCGACCCGATCTCTTGGTTCTTGCAACTGATCTCGCGGGCGTTGGCGGAACCGAATTACCACTCGAGGTTTCTGCCATCGACTCCACTGCATCAGTCATTGACGCCCCCGAACATCGCCTATCGATCGTGGCGCGCCTCAGTGTCTCGCTCGCCGATGTCTACACCAACGATGATTCAGTATTTTGCGGCGTGCTGGAAAAGTGCAGCGAAGTTAGTTTGTTCTTGCTAGAGATCGCTCCGTCATGGATGTCTGATTCGTGAAGTTTGCGGTAATTGCCCGACTGCTTCAGTTGAGCGTGAAATACTGACACTATGAATGTTGCCGAACTCATCGACATCTTGCGAGATCTTGACCCCGAAACAATCGTAGAAATGGCGATCGTCGCACCGGTCACCGATCAATCAGATGACATCACAGTTGATCAATATGAAGTCGAAGGCGTGTTGCCTCGCGACCCCGCCGATCACGACGGCGAATCAGTGGTTTGGTTAATTGGCGGCGAGCCACATGATGTTGACGAGTTTGTCGACGCCATCGAAGGTGCTGGCGACAACGTGCAAACGGGCGAATACGCCGATGTCATAGATATTGACCGTGGCGCCGAGGCCCGCAAGGCCATCTTCGGAGTCTGAAATGGGTTTTTCATACCGCAAGCGAATTCGTACTGGTAAACGCTCCTGGCTGAATATTTCGAAGCGTGGCGTGAGTGGGAGCGGCCGATTAGGACCTTTCACTATTAACTCTCGAGGACGCACCACAGTGCGCCTTGGTAAGGGTTTGAGTTACCGCGGTGGTTGCGCGACAGTCATTGTTGTGGGTTGTGGCATCGTCGCAATGGCAACGACGTTGCTCACTCACATGTAAGTCAATTCCACTGTTCAATGACCACACTGCGCCATACCCATCGGCGAGAATGAAATATGGCATTTGGTCAACCCGCTGGTCCTCCAGCATCACATTCGCAAATGAAGCAATTACTTGAACTTCTCAATGCGGCCGGGCATACCGATTTTCGTGATGCTCGCGGACCCATGCAATTCAACCAACGGCAGGCTGGCGGAAAATTCACTCGTCAAGAAGCCGAAGATTTCATTGCACAACTCGAGGCAGAGGCCGAACTCAATATTGAAACGCCACCAGAAGTTGTCGTCGCACGTTCAATCAAACCTGCGCCTCGCGCAACGAGTGCAGAGAAAACTGTTCGCGATTTACCCGATTCAGTTTTAGCTGCCGAACTTCAACGCCGCGGTTGGATCGTCGTCGAGCCCTAAGCGCGATTCATACCTAGTCAGTAAACAATGGCGACGACATCAGACAGTCGGCCGTTGACAAATTGCTGGCCGTCGGAATGTCGTACACGACAGCGATGCGCAGTAACGCCCGAACATCTGGATCATGTGGCTGGGGCTCAAGCGGATCCCAAAAGAAAATCAGCATGTCAATTTGTTGTTCGCAGATCATCGCCCCAAGTTGCTGATCGCCACCGAGTGGACCGCTCTTCAAGCACCGCACATCAAGTCCAACCATTTCGATCAACATGCGTCCGGTCGTCCCAGTCGCGACAAGCGAGTGCTGACTCAGACGTTCTTTGTTGTTCTTGGCCCACTCAATGAGTAGGTCTTTCTTGTGGTCGTGGGCAACGAGCGCAATGGTGTGCGTGGTCATGCCCCACTTTCGCACATAACAAGCCCTGGCAGAACGACAAATTGGGCTGACAGAGATTGAAATTAATTACCCATTGACTTAGGTCATGAATGAACTTAAGTTGAGGACTTCATAAGGATAAATGACCAATGGGGGAAAATATGTATCAGGTACAAAGGACAGGTCGCTTTAAGGGAAGTATGACCTCAAACATTGCTTTGGCCGTTGAAGCCAGCAAGTTATACGAAGAAATCACCGGAGCGCCGCTCGCTGCCTGGATCGCCAGTGCCGGAATGCCGACGGGAACACTCGGTTGGTCATCCTTGTTTGAAACTGTCGATGAATTAGCGACACGTAATGGACAAATACTTGCCAGTGCAAAGTGGGGCAAGCTCGAAGACAAGGGTGCAATCAATGCGACCGACTGGGGCGTTGATCAAATCGCTCAAGTAATCGTTTGGCCAGAGACAACTGGCCCTACGGCACCAGTTGGTTCGCAAGTTCTGCAATCGTTAGTGCGAGCCAATCAAGGCGCTGACCCGATGGAGATGTTGCAGTGGGCAACCAGGATGGCCGAAGTAGCAGGTCGGGTTTCGGGCGCTTCATCAGGACTGTCGCAGTTTGGATTCGGTCCCGACTGGGGCGCATACTCCTTCACGTCGCTCTTCACAGATTCAGCAGCATTGGACGCCGGCATGGCCAAGAACATGGCAAGCGCCGAATACCTCGGTGTCTTCATGGAGGGCCGCAAGTACGTTGATATGTCATCAATGCGACGAGTCATGTTTGCCAAACTCGCCTAACAGCGAACGATCACGTCGGCTTCGCCGATTCAACAGGTCAAGTGGCCCCGATTGTTCAACAGAACACTCGGGGCCACTTCATGTCACGAGCATGATTTAGGGCGGCAACGAGACGGCGAATGCAACAAGGTTTGCGTTCATGTTTTCATCTTGGAAAGTTCACCTATTCCACCATTGACTCAGACCATGAAGTTAGGTTGAGGACTTCATAAGAATAAATGACCAATGAGGAGAAATATGTATCGGGTACAAAGGTCTGGCCGCTTCAAGGGAAGTACGGCCTCAAACATTGCCTTGGCTATAGAAGCCAGCAAATTACATGAAGTAATCACTGGCGCTCCGCTTGCGGCATGGATGACCGCGGCAGGATCGCCAGCAGGAACCTTCGGTTGGACATCCTGGGTTGAAACCCTCGACCAATTGGCGACCCGTAATGATCAATTGATTGCCAGTGCTATATGGGGCAAGCTTGAAGACAAGGCAGCGAACGTTGCAACCGACTGGAGCGTTGATCAAATCACACAAGTCATCGTTGTGCCCGGTGTTCTTGGCAAAGCAGCACAGCCCGGCTCACGCGTTCTGCAATCGATGGTTCGAGCGAATCAGACAGCCGACCCCATGGAAATGTTGCAGTGGGCGACCAAGATGGCCGAAGTGACAGATCGAGTTTCAGGCGGATCAGCAGGATTATCACAATGTGGATTCGGTCCCGACTGGGGCACATACATCTTCAGCCAGTTGTATCCAAATGCGAAAGCCTTAGATGCAGGTGTTGCGAGAAGCATGGCAAATTCGGAATACCTCAGTGTCTTCATGGAGGGCCGCAAGTATGTTGATATGTCATCAATGCGACGAGCCCTGATGGTCAAGATCGCCTAACAGCGTACGATCACGTCGGCTCAGCCGACAGTAAAAGTAAAGAGTGGCCCCGATTGTTCGACAGAACACTCGGGGCCACTTCGATTCACACCACAATGAGTGGCTCACATGCGTGGGGCGGGCAGGACTTGAACCCGCGACCAAGGGATTATGAGTCCCCTGCTCTAACCAACTGAGCTACCGCCCCAAAAGGCGCAGGGCCCGCCAATGGCGGACCCTGCGTTATGTGCTCCGAGAGCAGGGCTCGAACCTGCGACCCGCTGATTAACAGTCAGCTGCTCTGCCAGCTGAGCTATCTCGGAAGGCGAATCCGAGGATATCAGCCGAGGGGTCAATGCCCAATGGTCA
>JBIKYT010000105.1:0-5335 GCA_044355095.1 Ilumatobacteraceae bacterium | reverse complement strand
GCGGTCTTCCACTTCTTGCCGTTTGGCGGAGTCCATAACACACCGCGCACTAGTGCACCGTCGGGACTCACTAAGCGAATGGACTCACGCGGTATCTCAACACCCGGATCATCTTCGGGCATTGGCCAATAGTTCAGACCAAACGGACGCGCACCACCGACATGTACATCAAGCATGAACGCACAGTACATCAACTCATATGTTGTGAAATTCGACGACACACCATGCGTCATCTATCTGGTGGTTACTGAAGTTCGCACACAGCCACAGCACACCCTCTCAACAATCAATTCACAAAAAATTTCTTGTGTTCCCTCCGCTGAAGGCGGCAAGAACACAAGAAATTAAATAGTTAAATTGTTAAAAAGCCCGCACTGGACGCACGCGGTACAGGTTGGTCTTGCCGCCGCTGTTCTGACCGCCGCCGTCGAAATTCTGACCGTCCGCGAAGAGGCCGGCGAAATCAGAATTAGAAGAAGTCCACTCAGAAGAACTCCAATAGTAGTCAGTAGAAAAACCACCAAGCGGTGTACTTGCACTATGGAGATTGATATACATCTGATTCAGTTCATCTTTCGACGGTAAAAACCAGTCGCTTTGACCGCCTAACGTTAAATCGTTGGCGAGACGTGCGGCGATACCAGAGGTTGCACATCCATTTACAATGTCGGTCGTGTTCTGTCTACCAGTCCCAATCGCTGTTCCATCAGCACCCGTAATCGAAGTCCCGGAACAGCCCCACGCAGCTCGCGGATCAGCACTGCCACCATTCCACGTATTTGGTGCAACCTCAAGATATGTGCAGTTCCGATTAAGAGTCTCCCCACAAGCAAACGTGCCATTTCCATGCACATAAAACACGATGCCACCACCAGGACCCGTCGCACCCAGGGTCAGGGTGACCGGACCTGCGACACGAAAACCGACGTCGTTGTCCTCGTTATCCGGCTCGTAGTCCATACGATTCGAGGATGATACGTCTGCGGAATTGTATTCCCACATGCCGCCCCGGATCCCACGATTCGAGCCGGCTATGCCATTTAGATCGTTCCACTCCCAGACGTTGCCGCTCTGATCAAACGTGCCGTAGAAACTTCCGCTGCCACTAAACGATCCAACGTCAGTTGCGGCGTCGTATACATCGTAGCTGGCCTGATTCGGACTGCTGCCGATCGTAGTGCCCGGGGCAGTGTCACTCTGCGTGGCCCAAGTCCAGTAGTCGTCGACGCCTGTGCCACTGTAATTGGGCGAGTAAGACGCCGCCTTGTACCACTCGTTCTCAAGCGGCATCCGGTACGTCGGAGCCAAGCCCGTATTCGGATTGGTGGGGTTGGCGGCCACGGCATTGCCCGAAGTGGCACCGTTCAAATTGTACGCACCGTTTTCTGTCGTCGTGCTGGTCTGGGCGCCGCTTGGCTGGCCGTTGCTCATCCAGTTAGCAAACCTTGCACTGTCAAACCAGCTCACATACGTGATCGGGCGTTGGCCGGTGCTGTTCATAACGGCGTACGTGTACGTGCCAGAAGTGCCTGAGCGGCTGATTTGGGAAGCTCCCGAGTCCGTGCCCATGCCGGCGTTGTAGAGACCGTGGGTGTCGGTCGAGGCTACGGCATTTAAGAACGCCGTGTACTGCGAGCCCGTCACCTCGTAGGTACCAATCTGGTAGTAGTACGACACGGCACCGTAGCTGGTTGTGTCAGCGGCGTTTCCAACATCGCCAACAGTCACCATGCTCATGGCCACTAGCGACGTCGCCGTGACTGTATTCGAGCCACCGACATACCCGGTCCGTGTCGTTGTGATCGTCGCTGTTGAACTCGTATTAGCAGCCACACCGGTCACCGTGACCACACCCGAACCGTCAATTGATACCGAACCCGACGCGGTCGCCGTACCCGCCCACGTGAAACTCGAGTCGTAGTTGCTGATCGACACGGTGAAACCATCATCTGTTGCTGTTGGGGTTCCAAATGTTGGTGTCAACGCCAAAGACAACGACGTCTCCGTGACGTCTGCTGTGCCACCGACATACCCGGTCCGTGTCGTCGTGATCGTCGCTGTTGAACTCGTATTAGCAGCCACACCGGTCACCGTGACCACGCCCGAACCGTCAATTGATACCGAACCCGACGCGGTCGCCGTACCCGCCCACGAGAAGTTCGAATCGTAGTTGGTGATCTCAACTGTGAAACCATCAGCTGTTGCGGTTGGGGTGTCAAATGTTGGAGTCAACGCCGCATCCCGCGACGTCGCCGTGACGTCTGCTGAGCCTCCGGCGTACCCGGTTCGTGTCGTCGTGATTGTCGCTGTTGAACTCGTTCCTGTTGCCACGCCAGTGACCGTGACCAAACCAGCACCGCTAATTGATATCGTGCCCGATGGTGTTGCCGTACCGGCCCACGAGAAGTTCGAATCGTAGTTGGTGATCTGTACTGTGAAACCATCAGCTGTAGCTGTTGGAGTTCCAAATGTTGGAGTTAACGCCGCAGACAGTGGCGTCGATGGAACAGTTGTTGTGGTTGACGGAACAGTGGTTGTTGTCGCTGATGGAACAGTTGTTGTTGTTGACGGAACAGTCGTTGTTGTCGCTGATGGAACAGTTGTTGTCGTTGACGGAACAATCGTTGTTGTAGATGGAACAATCGTTGTTGTCGCTGATGGAACAGTTGTTGTCGTTGACGGAACAATCGTTGTTGTAGATGGAACAATCGTTGTTGTTGGTGACGCACACGGATCAATGAACGAAGGCGCTAAGGCCAAACCACCAAGAAACACCAAAGGCGCTGCAACAACCGACAGTCGTCCCGCTGAAGTTCGCACCCAACGCGCCACAATGACGCCGGCAACCAACAAGAACACGCCAGCGATCAAAACAAACGTCGACCCGCCAGTCTCAGGCAAATTACATACATCAACAGCGAACACAACAACCCCCGCTCAGTAAAAACCTATAGAAAAACTAACAGGCTTAGTTTTGCGTGGCAACACACTTTTTTCTCAAAATCAATTTCAATGTTCCGCTGATGCCCAGGAAAAACATTTGATTGGCACCCGAAACACCTTGCAACCTGGTGATTCGGGTGAGGAAAATTACCTAATTTGGGTAAAAATCCTCACCAGAAACACGGGCGAATAGTTACTGCGTGGGGCGTTCGATCAGTGTTGCAGTCAAAGTAATTCGCTCGCCATCGCGCAGCACGTCAATCTTGATGGTGTCGCCGGGTGACTTGTCACGAATGGCAGCAACGAGTGCAGGTTGACCATCAACTGGCGAACCATCGGCCTCAATGACAACGTCATCAACTTTCATTCCAGCGAGATCAGCGGGCGAACCAGGTGACACTTCAGCAATCATTGCGCCAAGCCCGCCATCATTGCGATCGAGAACGCTCACACCAAGGTAACCCTCGGTACGGGCTTGGCCATTTGCCTGCGCCCGCAACTCTTCAATGACTGGAAGTGCCTCAGCAACCGAGATCGAGAAACCAACATTATTGGCGGCGACTTCGCTTGAGCTTTGAAACACGGCTGTGTTAATGCCGATGACTTGCCCACGGGTGTTCACCAATGGACCACCAGAGTTGCCCGAGGAAATCGCTGTGTCGGTTTGAATCAGACCGTCGAGTGCGCCATCGCCACTCACGATGGTGCGGTTGAGTGCCGAAACAATTCCGCGCGTCACCGTTGGGCCACCATCAAGGTCAAGAGCAAACCCAACCGCAACAACTTCATCACCGATGTCGATTGAATCGGGGTCGGCGAATACCGCTGGTGTTAAACCGGTCTGATCAACGTGAAGTAATGCCAAATCATTACCCGGATCAACGGCGATGACTGTCGCAGGTGTTGGCTCAGTATCTCCAGCGAACAACACGAACACTGTGTCAGCACCATCAATAACATGATCGTTCGTCAAAATGTCGCCGTCTGAGGTGATGACGACACCCGTGCCAGTTCCACGGCCTTGATCCATCCCCGACTCAGTCAGGGCAATGATGGTAACCACGCTTGGTTGAATCTTCTTCAACACTTCAGCCACATTCATTGCTGGTTCTGCATCATTTGATGAAGGTGCCGTAGCCACAGGCTCATCAGAACTTCCGGGTGCATCACCAGTTGGCACTATTGGCTTCTCGTTGCCACTTGTCTCGGCTTCATCAACGACGGTTGATGGAACTGCAGTTGAGTCCGTGCTTGTTGAATCATCCCCCGATTGAGCGATTTGTGCACCGACAAATCCACCAAGCACCATCGACAAGACCACAAGGAAAGTAATCACTAAACCGCGCCGAGATTTTGGTTGAACGGGTTCGGGCGAACTCGAAAAATTCGTGGGTGGGGTGGGCGGAGGGAAATGATCAGTCACGATGCAATTTTTACCTATCTACGAATGAGTTGTGTGGTCAGGATTAGTAGGAATTGGGTAAGAGAACCAACGAAAAAGCCCCGCTGTTTCCAGCGGGGCTTTTCAATTTCGTTTCGCATGATGCATCGACTGCGAGTCAAAGACTCAGGCGTTCTGAACCTTGATCTCAACCTCAACACCGGCCGGAAGGTCGATGCGCTGGAGGCTGTCAATGGTCTGCTGCTTGGGATCAATGATGTCGATCAAACGCTTATGGATGCGCATCTCGAAGTGCTCACGTGAGTCCTTGTCAATGTGCGGTCCACGGATAACCGTGTAACGATGCTTGTCTGTGGGCAAAGGAATCGGCCCACGGATGGTGGCATTGGTACGAGCAACGGTCTCGACGATCTTGCGTGTCGATTGATCGATGATCTCGTGATCAAATGCCTTGAGACGGATACGAATAATTTGAGCCATGTTGTTCAGCGACTCACTTAATGATCTTGACGACGCGGCCAGCACCAACAGTACGGCCACCTTCACGGATCGCGAAACGCAAACCCTCGTCCATAGCAATCGGCTTACCGAGCTCCACAGTCATGGTCACGTTGTCACCAGGCATCACCATCTCAGTACCAGCAGGCAACTGCACAGTTCCCGTCACGTCAGTGGTACGGAAGAAGAACTGGGGACGATAGTTATTGAAGAACGGCTTATGACGACCGCCTTCTTCCTTATTCAACACGTACACCTGACCCTCAAAGTTGGTGTGAGGAGTAATCGAACCCGGCTTACACAACACCTGACCGCGCTCAACATCTTCTTTCTTCGTTCCACGCAGCAACGCACCAATGTTGTCACCAGCTTGACCCTCATCGAGAAGCTTGCGGAACATTTCCACACCAGTACACGTCGACTTCTGCGTGTCACGCAAACCAACGATTTCAATTTCGTCACCAGTATGAACACGACCCTGCTCAATCTTGC
>JBIKYT010000044.1:0-17980 GCA_044355095.1 Ilumatobacteraceae bacterium | reverse complement strand
AGGCCACCTCCGAGAGACGGGCGCGAGTTGCGCTGTGCAGGTCATAACAGTAGTGGTCAAAGGCTGGTTACCGATGAGTAGATGACCCCTGTCATGCAAAGAGTCACCAAATTGATGTTTACGGGGCCCACTGACGCTGTTCGCCCGCCCGGGTGTAGGCCACCGCTTGGACAGCTTCCACTGCAGCGAAGCGCAAAACACACTGAATTGTCGCGGCGTCTTCAGGAACCACGGTCGATGCATCGCACGCTCCCTCAAAAACCGCCCCCGAGGCTTCAAGTACCTTGCCGTCTCCGAGCAACCGCCACCCATCAATGACCGAATCGCCAGCAACCCCATTCATGTCAATCAGGACTGAAATACCGTCAGAATTTTCGGTAATCGCTTGCACATTCACCGTCATATCCCCGATCGTGGCTTCTGTGCCCAAAAGATTGACCGGAACTTCGGTGCGGTCGGTTGCAACTTGGAAGAGTTTGAATCCACCAGCAAGAAGAATGATCAGCCCACAACCGATAGAGAGCAAGATGAGGTTGCGGGTTTTCATAGCCCTGTCATCCTAGGGTTCGCAGGTGTCACGCCAAAATGACTCGCCAAAAGTCTTGTCTCCCGAGTCCCAAGTCCATACGACCCGTGGTTAGAGTCGCATAAGTGTCTACAGACAGTGAATCCAGTCAACAGGTCCCTTCCGAGCATCTAGCCGAAGGGACCGATCACGGTCATTCCGGTGGCCACGGTCCCAAGGTTGGCATGGGGGCCCTTGCACTCGGTGCCCTCGGAATTGTGTACGGCGATATCGGCACATCGCCGCTCTACGCATTTCGCGAAGCTTTCGAACACCAGCACCTTGACGCCACTAATGAGGTCAATGCCCTTGGCGTTGTCTCCATTGCTTTTTGGGCCCTGGTCATCATCATTTCGATCAAGTATCTCGCGATCATGATGCGCGCCGATAACCACGGCGAAGGTGGCATCTTGGCTCTCACCGCCATGATCATGCCCAAGGGCGCGGGCAGTCGAAAGATTTCATTCGCGGTTGCATTAGGAATTTTCGGAACAGCCCTCCTCTACGGAGACGGCTTGATCACTCCGGCAATTTCAGTTCTCAGCGCTGTTGAGGGAGTCAAAGAAGCAACCACGGCTCTTGACAGTTTCATCATTCCCATTGCCGTCGGAATCTTGGCCGTTTTGTTCTTGGCCCAAAAGCGCGGTACCGGTGGCATTGGTCGCGTTTTCGGCCCAATCATGGTCGTCTGGTTCGGCACATTGGCCGCCCTTGGTTTGAATCAGGTCGTTCAACGACCGAGCGTGCTGAAAGCAGTTAATCCTGTCTACGCTTACGACTTTTTCGCAGCCTCACCAATGACTGCATTCTTGACGTTGGGTTCGATTTTTCTCGTCGTCACCGGCGGCGAAGCGCTCTACGCCGACATGGGTCACTTCGGTCGACGACCCATACAGTTGTCGTGGTACTGCTTCGTATTGCCCGCATTGCTCCTCAATTACTTTGGGCAAGCCGCCCTCATTCTCGGCGACCCCGAGGCAGTTGAGCGTCCCTTCTTTAAGCTGGCGCCTGAATGGGCAATCGTGCCCCTTGTCATTCTCGCAACGATGGCCACCGTGATCGCCTCTCAGGCACTCATCTCTGGAGCGTTCTCGCTCACCGTTCAAGCCGTACAACTTGATTACCTGCCCCGCGTCAAGATTCGACACACCTCGTCTGATCATCGCGGACAGGTATACGTACCGCTCGTGAATTGGATGCTCATGATTGGTTGCATCGGTCTCGTGCTCACATTCCAATCGTCCAAAAATCTTGCGGCCGCTTACGGAATCGCAGTGACATCAACAATGGCCATCACCACCATGTTGTTCTATATTTTGGCCGTAAATCGTTGGAATTGGTCAAAGCCAAAAGCGCTCGCCGTCACCGTTCCGCTACTCGCTATCGACCTCGCATTTCTTGGCGCCAACATTCCCAAGATCCCACATGGCGGCTGGTTCCCATTACTCATCGCTATCGGATTACTTGTACAAATGATGACGTGGCGCAAAGGCCGTCAATTGGTCGCTGCACGTATTCATCGTGGCGAACGCCCCATCGTTGAAGTACTTGATGAATACGCCAAGGTTGCACGAGTTCCGGGAACTGCCATCTTCATGTTCAAAGATCTCGGCAAGGCTCCCCCAGCACTGGTGAATAACCTCAAGCACAACAAGGTGCTACACAAGTGCACGCTCATCGTGGCCGTTGAAACTGCCGAGATTCCGCGAGTGGATGCTTCAGAACGATCCGTAGTCACCAAAGTTGAGCCCGGCGTCTTTCAAATCTTGTTGCGCTTTGGATTTACCGAAGAACCAAACGTTGTGGAAGCTCTAGAAACAATCAACGAGCGCGGTTACGAGTTTGATCTTGAAGACACGACCTTCTTCTTAGGTCATGAATCGATCATTGCCGGCAAGGTCCCTGGGATGCATCCATGGCTGGAGCACCTATTTGTACTGCTTAATCGAGGAGCCGACAGTGCAGGTCGCTTCTTCAATTTGCCCAATGACAAAATTTTCGAAGTGGGCTCACACGTTGAAATCTAGGAATTCCCGTGCTGGTCGTTTGGCAGTGCTTCTCGTTTCACGTGTAAATACAGCAAAATCGTCGCATCTGTCACGCATCAATCGATGCAGAATCAGACATGACCACATCGTGAGTCGTAACCTGCAGACATGAGCACACGTACGATTGCCATCACCGGAGCCAGTGGTCTGATCGGATCAGCATTGACGCGTCATTTCCAGTTGCAAGGAGACCGCGTCTTACAATTCACGCGTACCGGGCAGTCGTCAGACACCACGATCGCTTGGAACCCCGCGACTGGATCCATTGATTCGGCTCAACTCAGTGGAGTTGATGCGGTCATTCACATGGCAGGCGCCGGAATCGGCGACAAGCGTTGGACTGACGAATACAAGAAGGAAATTCTTGACAGCCGAGTCAAGGGAACCAAACTCCTTGCTCAAGCAATGTCTGAAACCCAAGACGGTCCCAAGGTTTTGCTTTCGGGTTCAGCCATTGGTATCTACGGTGAGTCTTTAACGACCGAATTCAACGAGCAGTCCGCGGTCGGCAGTGGATTCCTCGCTGACGTTTGCGCTCAATGGGAGTCCGCCACTGAAAGTGCTTCCCGCGCCGGAGTTCGGGTCGCCCACCTCCGCACCGGAATCGTGCTCAGCCCACAAGGGGGCGCCCTCGCCAAACTGCTCCCCCTCTTCAAACTGGGAGCCGGTGGGAAAATGGGATCCGGCAAACAATGGCAAAGTTGGATTTCGATTGACGATGAGGTCGCTGCCATTGATTATTTGCTCACGGCGAATGTCACCGGAGCGGTCAACCTCACTGCGCCAAAGCCAGTTACTCAAGGCGAGTTCAGCAAGATCTTGGCCAGAGTTTTACATCGACCTTCGTTCTTGCCCGTCCCTTCATTCGGCCCCAAATTGCTGCTCGGAGGAGAACTTGCTGACGCACTTCTCTTTACCGGACAAAAGGTGATGCCTGAGGTCTTGCAAAAATCGGGATACACCTTCCAGCATTCTGATCTTGAAACCGCATTGCGCTCATTGCTCAACAAGCCCAGTTGATTCGCGCGAAAGAAAATTGATGAGTTCTGATCTGCCTACATCTTGTGACGTTGTCATCGTTGGTGCGGGTCTCGCTGGTCTATCAGCAAGTCGCTATCTGATTGCGGCGGGCTTTGATGTGCACATCCTTGAGGCCTCCGACGGAGTTGGTGGTCGAGTGCGAACTGACCATGTTGATGGGTTCACACTTGATCGCGGATTCCAGATTTTGCTCACCGCCTACCCCGAACTTGACAAGCAATTCGATGTTGCGGCTCTCAACCTTCAACCATTCGACCCTGGTGCATTGGTGTGGATGAACGGCAAAGGAAAAGTTTTCTCTGATCCACTTCGCCGTCCGCAATCATTTGTTGCAACTGCCGTTGCGCCCATCGGTTCAGTCATTGACAAAATGCGACTCGCCCTCTTGCGCCTGTCAGTCACCCGCGGCAACGGTGCATCATTGCTTTCTGGCACCGACATGACGACCGCCAAGATGTTGAACAATCGTGGCTTTTCAAAAAAGATGATTCAACGCTTCTTCACGCCCCTTGTGGGCGGAATTCAACTTGATCCCCAGCTCACCGCCTCACGCCGCATGTTTGACGTAGTTTTCCGCATGCTCAATCAAGGCAACGCTGTTGTTCCCGCTGCAGGAATGTCAGCGATCTCTGAGCAACTCGCCAGCCACACACCATCCGAACGGATTCACCTCAACACCCGAGTGATTGCTGCAAACGCTCACTCGGTTGTCACTGCAAGCGGTCACACGATTTCAGCTCGGGCCGTCATCGTTGCAGTCGAAGGACCAGCAGCATCTCAGTTAACAGGAATAACGATGGTGAAATCACGCTCAGTCGGTTGTGTGTATTTCGCTAGCGACTCAGCACCCACCGACAAGAAACTCATCATTCTTGATGGCACCGGAAATGGACCCGTTCTCAATATTGCGGTGATGAGCAATATCTCACCAAGTTATGCGCCCGCAGGTCAACATCTCATTGCCGCGGCCTTGCCCGGACATATTGGTGATGACATTGAAGATGTTGCGCGCCTACAACTTCAGACCATGTTCGGTACACAAGTTTCCTCATGGCGACATCTACGTACCTACCGTATTGAGCATGGTCAGCCCGACCAATCACCACCGTTCGTGCCAAAGAAGAAGCAACATCTCGATAGCGGCGTCTTTGTCTGCGGCGATCACCGTGACACTGCGTCAATACAAGGCGCGCTATTTTCAGGTCGTCGATGCGCTGATACGGTCAGAGATGTTCTCACAGTCCGCGGATAACAAGAAAGCAGGAAGTTATGCCTACACCTGATCCAAACAAAGTGGTTTCAGAAACTCGATTTGTCACGGCGACTCCTCAAGAGATTTTCAATCTGTTGGCCGACCCCGATCAACATCAGTTGATTGACGGTTCTGGGTCAGTCAAAAATGCCAACTCCAATTCCCCAGAGCGCTTATCACTCGGTGTGAAGTTCGGTATGGACATGAAGATTGGCGTCAAATACAAGATCACCAATGAAGTTGTTGAATTTGATGAACCCAACCAAATCGCTTGGCGCCATTTCGGCGGCCATATCTGGCGCTACAAGCTTGAAGCGGTCGAAGGCGGCACGCAAGTGACCGAACAATTCGATTGGAATACTGCAAAATCACATCTCATGATGCGCGTCATGCAGTACCCAACTAAAAATCGAGCGTCAATCGTGGCAACCCTCGACCGCTTAGCTAAGCATTTTGCAAAATAGCCAGTCGAAAAAGCTCAGGCCTGCACAGCTTGAATGTCCAATTCAATCTTGATCTTTTCTCCAACCAAGACGCCGCCAGTTTCCATCACGACATTCCACTCCAGACCAAAGTCTTTGCGGTTGATTTCGGTCTCGGCGCTGAACCCGGCGCGAGTACCACCCCATGGGTCTTTTGAAGTCCCGTTGAACTCAAGATCGAGAACGACCGACCGCGTCACACCTTTGATTGTCAAGTCGCCGATTACCTCAAAATCGTCACCATCTTGAGTCACCTTGGTGCTCACAAAAGTCATCGTCGGAAACTTTGCTACATCAAAGAAATCTTCACCCTTGATGTGTCCATCACGACCTTCATCAGATGTGTCCACGGATGCCATGTCAATGGACGCGGTTACTGAAGATTCAAGCTGCTGTTCACCAATCGTGATTGCGCCACTGAATGTGCGGAACGAACCTCGTACTTTGCTGATCACGAGGTGGCGGGCCACAAAGCCGACCGTCGAGTGAGAAGAGTCAATATTCCATATGCCTGCGGGGATTGTTGTTTTTGTCATACGAGCAACCTATTCCAATTTAGTTGCGTACGCAACTATTGTGAGAGAAATAATTTGTTAGCCTTGTCACATGGCCCGCACCGACGAAAAAACGAACTGGTTGAACAAGACCGAAATGGCCGCCTGGATTTCGTTCATTGAAACGATTGGCGATTTGCAATACAGCCTCGATTCTGACTTGCGCGAGTCATGCGACATGACGTCAGGCGACTATCAAGTACTTGTGTACCTATCAGAGTCCCCCGATCGCCGCACCCGCATGTGCGACTTAGCGGCACGTCTCAACTTGACTCCAAGTGGTTTAACTCGTCGACTCGACGGTCTTGTGAAGGAAGGTTCGGTGACACGCGAAGTATCAACAGAAGATCGTCGTGTGCAACTTGCGGTTCTCACTCCTCAAGGACATCGCAAATTGGTTGCCGCAGCACCACTTCATGTGGCGAGTGTTCGCCATCGGTTTATCGACCGACTCACGACTGAGCAAATGAAACATCTCGCCGCAGCATTTACAAGTATTCGTGAAGGACTATCGGAATGACGAAGAGCAACTTTCCCATTGATGACATCATTCGTTCTCGTCGTACGAGCATGTTGGTTGACAAAGATCGACCCGTGTCGGAAGATCTGATTCACGAGTTATGCGAAGTTGCGACGTGGGCACCGAACCACAAGCGAACCTGGCCGTGGCGTTTCTCAGCAATCACCGGTCCTGCTCAACTTCGTTTTGGCAACACCGTTGCTGAAGCAATGGCTGCCTTTGGTGACGAACCGGCCAAGGTTGAAAAGGCCCGCACTAAATATGCCCGCACCCCTGCTGTCATAGTGATCGGCAGTGCAGTCGGCGATAGCGACTTACGCACTATCGAAAACCGCGATGCGACCGCTGCAGCCGTACAAAATCTCATGCTTGCTGCAACAGCACGAGGTCTAGCCACCTATTGGGGATCATGCCCCAAAGGTGCCAACGACCCAGTTGCACAATTCTGCGGTTTTGAACCTGACACCGCGGTCGTATGCATCATGTACCTAGGTTGGGCAACAAGCACTGTTGAGGCACCAGAGCGCCCGCAACCATCAATCAACTATCTCAACGACTAAAAGTCGACTCTGCCAAACGCTTACGGTTGGTAGACGCCGAACACGCCGCGCAATGCATCGCTGATCTCACCCAAAGTTGCATCAACACGCAATGCTTCTTTCATCGGATACAAGACATTGTCGGTGCCCTTGGCTGCTTCAACCAATGCCGCAAGTGCTGCTTGAACCTTGACCTGATCGCGAGCGGCCTTGTATTCACCAAGACGAGCCTTTTGACCACGCTCAAGTTCGGGATTGATCGGGAACACTTCGGGCTCAGGATCGTCATTCACTGCGAACTTGTTGACGCCAACGATGATGCGATCGTCATTGTCAATGGACTTGGCATATTCATACGCAGCGTTTTCGATTTCGTCCATCTGGTAGCCAGCTTCAATTGCCGCTACTGCCCCACCGAGTTCATCAATGTGAGCGATGTACTCAAGAGCCAAACGTTCAATTTCATCGGTCAATGTTTCGACAAAGTAACTGCCAGCTAGTGGGTCGGGAGTATCAACGATGCCACTTTCGTAACCGATGATCTGCTGGGTACGAAGAGCGATACGCGCAGCACGTTCGGTCGGCAAGCTGAGCGCTTCGTCAAAACCGTTGGTGTGCAAGCTCTGAGTTCCACCCATGACTGCAGCCATTGACTGCAGCGCCACGCGAACAATGTTGTTCTCGGGCTGCTGAGCAGTCAAAGTGCTTCCACCAGTTTGGGTGTGGAAGCGCAACAACTTGCTGGATTCTTTCTTGGCCTTGAAACGATCGTTCATAATGTTGAACCAGATACGACGGGCCGCGCGATACTTGGCGACTTCTTCAAAGAAGTTGTTATGGGCGTTCCAGAAGAACGACAAACGCGGAGCAAAATCATCAACGTCAAGACCTGCCGCAATTGCTGCATCAACGTACGCGATGCCATTGGCAATCGTGAAAGCGATTTCTTGAACCGCAGTCGAACCTGCTTCACGAATGTGATAACCCGAAATTGAAATGGTGTTCCACTTCGGCACATGCTTGGCGCAATATTCGAAGATGTCAGTGATGATGCGCATGCTCTGGCGCGGCGGATACACGTATGTTCCACGAGCGATGTATTCCTTGAGCAAGTCATTTTGAATCGTGCCGCTAATTGCTGACGATGGGACACCTTGTTCTTCAGCGACCAATTCGTACATCAACAACAAGATCGCGCCTGTTGAGTTGATCGTCATTGACGTGGTGACTTTGTCGAGTGGTAGGTCCTTCAACAACAAGCGCATGTCAGCCATTGAGTCAATGGCAACTCCGACTTTGCCTACTTCACCTTCGGCACGCGGGTGGTCAGAGTCGTAACCCATCTGAGTCGGAAGGTCGAAGGCACATGACAAACCGGTCTGCCCTGCGCCGAGCAAGAACTTGAATCGTTCGTTCGTTGATTCGGGAGTACCAAAGCCGGCGTACTGACGCATGGTCCACAACTTGCCGCGGTACATCGTCGGGTACACGCCACGGGTGTAGGGCTGCTCGCCAGGGGCACCGAGCTTGGCGGCTGGGTCCCAGCCATCGAGGTCGGCAGCCGAATACAGCGGCTTGATTTCAATACCAGAATCGTTGCGTAGGTCGTCACTCATCGGTCACGATCGTACGCCGTTTCAGGCCCTGTCAGCCATTTCGCACCAGTAACACCGTCAGAAATCGGTCACTTTTGATCTATTTTGCGGCAACAAGCGCAATTTCAATCAGCCACTCGGGTCGAAGCAATTGAGAGACCATCACCACTGTGCTCGCGGCGCGATGGCCCTTCAGCGCTCGGTCACGAGCGACCAGAACCGCTCCAATTGGCTGTCCGACAACCACATAGGTCGTTACAGAAACGACGTCAGTGATGTCCATCTCAGATTCAGCAAGGATCTCCAAAAGATTTGTCCACACGACCCTTGACTGATCTTCAATTCCGTCAGGAACCATTCCCTCAGCATTGATCGGAGCAATTCCTGATGTATGCAACATCCGCTGCGGGTGGGTCGTCACAACTGCATGGGCATAGTGCGAAGCAGTCGGTGCTGTCTTGGCGGGTATGACCTCAAGATTCATGAATTGCCTGAAGATTCATGACTTAATTGTGCCAGCCATGCGATTTTAACCAAGGGACTTGGGACATCACCATGAGGACTTTCGTCCCTGATCATCAGAACTCAACACGCTTTAGTTTCAAAGCGTGACCTGCGAACTGAACCCCCAAACCAACTCACTGAAGCAATCTTCGCGTTCGCGACTGTCAATGGCTCTCGCTGTCAGCGTCGCGCTTTCACTGGGCATTGCGACGACGGCTTGCAGCGCCGACTCAAGCGATGTTGCCGCAACAACAACCGTGACTGGTTCAGCAGAGACCACCACAACAGTTGCTACCACCTTGCCACCATACGAATCGCCGCTTGGCGACATCATCGGCGAAGCCCTCACCGCTGGAGCATTCAGCACACTGGCCGGCCTACTCGTTGAGGCTGGCCTCGTTGACGCACTGCGCGCCGAAGGACCGTTCACCGTCTTCGCGCCAACTGATGCTGGCTTCGCTACGGTTCCTGCTGCAACCCTTGATGCAGTTTTCGCCGACCCCGATCTCATGGCCGCTGTGCTCACCTACCATGTGGTCGCCGGCGAGAATCTCAAACTTGCCGACATGCCTGATGGCACGGTTCTCACGACGCTCCAGGGCGACACACTGACCATCACTCAAGTTGGCGAGAAAAGCTTTGTCAACGATATTGAAGTCATTGCTGGAGACGTCCCCGCCACCAACGGAACAATTCATGTCATTGGCGGAGTTCTCGTACCTGGCTGATCAGACACGACGTCGAGAGCGTCTAGCCTGTTCAGCGTGACCACTACATCTGAACCGACCTCAGGCCCAACACCTGATTTGAAAGCAGCGGCCCTTGGCGGCAATGCCGATCTCTTGGCGATGCCCACGTTTAATACCGTTGACGAAGAACGTGCTTACCGAAAATCACGCCTCGCCGGTGCTCTGCGCATTTTCGGTCGCATGGGATTTGGCGAAGGAGTCGCGGGACATATCACCGTCCGCGACCCCGAACTCACTGATCACTTTTGGGTCAACCCATTTGGTTTGAGCTTTCGTCACATGCGCGTCAGTGATTTGCTCCTGGTCAACCACCACGGAGAAGTCGTTCATGGCACCATGCCGGTAAATCGCGCTGCTTTCGTCATTCACTCGGCGGTTCACCAGGCTCGACCCGATGTCATCGCTGCTGCCCATGCCCACTCGGTCCACGGCAAAGCCTTTAGTTCGTTAGGTATTCCACTCGACCCCATCACCCAAGACGCCTGCATCTTCTACGACGATCACACCGTGATCTCCGAACAAGGTGGAGCAGTGGTTTTTGATATCGAAGCCGGCAAAGAACTTGCCTCTAAATTTCCGACTGGCAAAGCAGCCATTCACCAAAACCACGGTTTGTTCACTGTTGGTGCAACTGTTGAAGAAGCTGCTTTCTGGTTCTTATCAATGGACCGCTCATGCCAAGCGCAATTGCTCGCCATGGCCGCCGGAACCCCCAAGCTCATCAAGCACGAATACGCGCAATACACCCGTGAACAGACTGGCCATTCATTGGCTGGCTGGTTCCAGTTTCAGCCGTTGTGGCAAGAGATTTGTCGCACCGATCCCGAACTTTTCGACTGAACTCGTCGCTCGCCCCGCAAAGTCCCGACAACTCGGTCGGACGCTTTTTCAACACCGCTTCACCCGAAGCGTTATTTGTGTTGAGCGCAACTGCGCAGTACATCGGCGCAGTTATTGCCGTCGACTTATTTGATCAAGTCAATCCCGCAACTGTTGCTTGGTTTCGGGTCATCGGTGCATCGATCGCGTTGATCGCAATTTCAAGTCGGCGTTTATTTCATCGCCACCATCGCCAAAAATGGACCCGCCAAGATTTCATCGCCATGACCGTGTTCGGAGTTGCGACCGCGCTCATGAATACGTTCTTCTATTTGGCGATTGATCGCCTTCCATTGGGCAAAGGCGTAGCGATTGAATTCATTGGTCCAATCGCGGTAGCCGCAGTGCGAACACGTTCGCGACGTAACGCGATATCACTTGGGTGCGCCGCGATCGGTGTTGCAGTTTTGTCTGGAGTTGAAATCCGTGGCGAACCGCTTGGACTGTTGTATATCTTCTTGGCTTCAGCAATGTGGGCAACCTATATCGTCGTCGGTTCACGCGTCGCGCAACAGAATCGTGGCGTCTCCGGACTTGGCGTAGGTCTAGCCATCGGCGCTCTGGTCATCACACCCATCGGTGCGTCAACGAGTGGTTCGGTGTGGAGTGCTCCCCACCTGATTCTCGCCTGCATGTTTGTCGGCGTTATGTCAAACGCCATTGGTTACGGCATCGACCAATCAGTTTTGCGAAGAATTCCTATTCGCCGATTCACCGTTTTGCTTGCCCTTTTACCAGTGACCGCAACTGTGATCGCATTCATTGCTCTTGATCAAAGGCCGAACGCACTCGATCTATTTGGCATGGCACTCGTTCTAGTTGGCGTCGTCATTCAAGAACGCGAGACACTCGATAATCAGTTAACCGAAACGAAGAAGTCAGTGAGATAGACCTGGGGCGCACAGACCCTCAAGGTCAAGCACTTGAATCCGATCGCGGTTAGCCCACGTGACGGGGTTGGTGGGATCGGCTTGCAACTTGAATGTTCTAAATGACATTTCCGTTGTATCAACAGCCAAGATTCGTCCGATCAAACCATCACCAAGCTTGAGCAAAATCTTGATGGTCTCAAGCGCCTGAATTGAACCAATGATTCCGGGCAAAACACCAAGCACTCCAGCCTCAGCACACGAGGGAGCCAGTTCGGCCGGCGGCGGTTCGGGTACCATGTCGCGATACGTCGGACCCTCTTTGGGATGGAATACCGAAACCATTCCTTCAAAGCGGAAGATCGAACCGTGCACCACAGGAATACCGAGCTTCACACTTGCATCGTTCAGCAAGTAACGCGAGGGGAAGTTGTCAGCACCATCAACTATGACGTCATAGCCCGCAATGATCTCCATGATGTTTTCAGCAGCAAGACGAGTGTCGTACGTAATCACTTTGACATCAGGGTTAAGCAGATTGATCGTCTTCTTTGCGGAATCAACTTTGCGGTCACCGATGCGGTCAATGTTGTGCAAAATCTGGCGTTGCAAATTGCTGGCATCAACATCGTCCATGTCGACGATGCCGATTGTTCCGACACCAGCGGCCGCGAGATACAGAGCCGCTGGCGATCCGAGTCCACCGGCACCCAACATCAGCACTTTGCTATCCAACAACTTCGACTGACCTTCTACGCCGACTTCAGGAAGCAACAGATGGCGCTTGTAACGATTCATTTGTTCGGGGGTCAATGACGCGGGCGCTTTCCAGACGCGACCTTCGTCCTTCCACTTGCCGTAGCCACCCGCCATCGACAAAACATTGGTGTATCCGAGTTCGGCAAGGGTCTTGGCAGCGAAGGCACTGCGCACTCCGCCGGCGCAATACACAATGACTGGTGATCCCTTATCAAGGATGCGACCCTCAACTTGTGCCTCGAGGTGGCCACGTGGAATGTGCAAGGCCCCGACGAGGGCCCCTTCGGCGTATTCGTCAGGTTCGCGAACATCCAAAACAGTGACGCCACCTGCGGTTATTTGCGTCTGAGCAGTAGCGGTATCCACTTCGGTAATGACCGATTTTGCGGCGGAAAGTAAGTCCCTGAAGGTAGCCATGGCAAAAGCCTACCTAGTTAGTCGGGAATTGCCACGAGGGCGGGAAGCATGGCTGTGATGTCCCCCATCAAGAAGGCATTGGCATAACGATCTCGATCGGTGGGTTGGTTATTCATGATGATGACTTTGGCTCCAGCCGCCTTGCCACGCGTCACCACATTGGCTGCTGGCGTGACGTTGAGTTGAGTGCCGATCGCCAAAACCAAGTCGGCCTCTTCGGCCGCTGTGATCGCGGCGCTGATGACACCAGGGACGAGCGCTTCGCCAAACAAAATGACATCGCGCTTCATCAGTCCCCCACACTTCAAACATTTCGGGTCAGCTTCACCTGCGTCAACTCGTTGCAATGTTTCTTCAACGGGCAAACGATCGCCACAGCCGATACAACGTGTGTACTGCCACGTGCCGTGAACTTCATGCACCAGCTCGGGCGAGTTGCCGGCGACCAAATGCAGTCCATCAACATTTTGAGTTGCCAAACCGCGCAATTGACCGCGACGCTCTAGTTCAACAAGTGCAAGATGTCCGACGTTTGGTTCAACCGTTCGCAAACGTCGCTGACTTGCTGCTTTCCAGCCGGCGATACGAATACTTTCGTCGCTGATATATGCATCGATATTTGACAATTTTTCAGCCGACGGATTTTTCGTCCAAATGCCATTAGGACCCCGAAAATCAGGCACACCTGAAGCAGTTGAAATACCAGCCCCCGTCAAAACTGTGATGCGTTGCGCTTCAGCAACCCACTGACGCACCTGAGCAAATTCTGTTGAATGGATATCTTCGGTCAACATCGGTTCCCTACTTTCGTGCAAAAAGTATCGCACTCATCGCCGTGTATGAACGATCTGCACCCACAACTTTGTGTCGTCATCAAAGAGAAAATTGAAAGGTCAATATCAGCATGAGCGCACAAAACCAGTTCCCCAAACACTCCACAGTTCTCGACCGAGTATCAGACGAGTTAGTGGTTATTCCGTGGCGCGATCCGATCGTTGAACGCGTCGGTTTTGATGCGTGCGGAGATTATGTCGAACTCTTTTGGCTCAGCACTCTCGGACCAACCGCAACATGGCTACTTCGCCGCCTCGCCGTCACAGTGGTCAACAACCCTGACGGTTTCGCCATTGATTTGGCCGCAACTGCCGCCAGTCTCGGGCTCGGATGGGAGTCAGGTCGAGCCAACCCATTTGCCCGAGCCGTTCAGAGGCTGGTGATGTTCGGCCTCGCCCAACCCGTCGGTGACCGGCTGGCCATTCGATCAGTGGTGCCGCCACTCGCAATGAAACAACTTGCCCGCCTACCCGAACATCTGCAACGCGCCCACGCGCAATGGGCCGAGTCCGATCCTGAACTGGCACTTGTTGAGGGTTACTCCGGCGGACGAATGATCACCGACTAACTACTAACGATTCGATTTCGGCTTACTGAATCCGAGAGCCAAGTTAATGAGAAGTCGAGTACCGAACCCCGTTGCGCCACGACTCAACCAACCGTCATCGCCGTCAACATTCATGGGACCAGCAATGTCAAGGTGTGCCCACGGCACGTCACCGGTGAATTCAGCCAAGAACAATGCCGCCGTAATCGCTCCACCGTATGGCCCACCAATGTTTTTCATGTCCGCGACATTTGAATCAAGCAGACGTCGATAACTGCGCTCAAGTGGCAACTGCCAAATCGGCTCGTCAGCTTTATCGGCGGCACTCTTGACTTGATCAACAAACGACTGGTTCGTTCCGAGTACTCCGGCGATTTTGGCTCCGAGTGCGGCCATGCACGCACCAGTCAGAGTTGCAATATCAACGATGGCATCTGGCTTCAACTCAGTTGCTAATGACAACCCATCGGCCAAAATCAAACGACCCTCAGCATCAGTGTTCAAAATTTCAGATGTTTTACCGTTACGGAAAGTCAACACGTCGCCCATTGCAACGGCGCTACCTGACGGTCGGTTATCGGTGCACATCAAGTAACCCGTCACGGCAGTGCGACAACGCAATGCTTTCAAGGCACTCATGGCAGAAAGAACTGCGGCGGCACCCGACATATCCATCTTCATGTTTCCGTGCGACGCATCGCTCGGCTTCAAACTGATTCCGCCAGAGTCGTATGTAACGCCCTTGCCAACCATGACTAGATGCCCCTGAGGATCACTCGGCGTGTAGGTCAACTTCACCATGCGGGCTGGCTCGGTTGATCCACGATTGACGCCAAGCAATCCACCACAACCCATGACTTCTAACTTGTCGTTGTCGAATACTTCAACGCCGAGCCCTGTGGCTCGGGCAATTTCAACAGCACGATCGGCCAAGATGCGAGCGGTCAAATACGCCGGTGGAGTATTCGCCAAATCACGAGCCAAAGTTGCTGCCGCTGCAGTCGTACGTCCGCGCTCAACACCTGTGTCAGTGCTACGAGCCCGCGCACTTGACGCGGTCAACGTCAGCGATGTCGGAACTGAACCTTTTGCCGATTTGAGATCGGTGTAGCGATAGGTCGCCAAAGTAAATCCTTCGACAGCCGCTTGTGCTGCCGAGCGAGCATCAAGTGCGACGCTGTCAACCAAGTTCGTTGCGACATGGGTCCGACGCGAGCACGCGCGAGCAAGCGCTGCCGCAGCATCACGAACATCATTGGCATCGGCCTTGCGGAAATCGCCAATCCCTACAGCGACAATCGTCGGACCACTTGAAGACGGCACAACCAAGGTCTGGCCAACCTTGCCGTCAAAGCCATGAGCGGTCAACGCTGCGCGGCTGAGCCCAAGTTGACGAGGTACGGCGCCAGTAGTTGCGACCGCGAATCCGACGGCGTCAGCAGTGCGGGGAATGGAACGTGATGTTTCGACAGTTAAAGCCATGTATCAATCATGACACGCCGCGCACGGGAAGGCTTTCTCCTTCGTTCCAACGAGCCATGGTCCACAACAAATCCGACAGGCGGTTGAGGTACGGCACTGCATGTGAAGGCGCTGGGGCCGCGGCAATTGAATGGCGCTCAGCACGACGGACCACGGTGCGGGCAACATCAAGCCACGCAGAGACCTTGTTGCCACCGGGCACGACAAATTCGGTCGGAGGCTCAAAGCGGGTATCAAGTTCGTCAATGAGATTCTCTAACCGGGTCACCATTGAGGCTTCAACGCACGAAGCACCTGGCGTCAACTTTGAACGGTTTTCTGGCAAGGTCGCCAATTCAGCCATCAGCACCCACAAATCACGCATGATCGGGATCAATAGGGATTCAATTTCTGAGCCGTGACCGGCTTCGGCCCGCACAACTCCCAAAATTGATTGTGCCTCGTCAACGGTGCCGTATGCACGTGGCAACACACTGTCTTTAGGAACACGGCCACCGTAAAAGAGACCCGTCGTCCCGTCATCACCATCACGGGTATAAATACTTGGGCGCGTCATGACCTTGACCCTAGTGCTCGTGAACGAACGACGAGAGATCCACACAACACCTGTCACATCGCTTTCAACGACCCCAACACGAGCACGCTCCCTCAGGCCATGGTGCTCGAACGGTAGCGTTAAGACCAATGTCTCGCCAGCCTTATCTTTCTGCAGTTAATGAACGCGTCATCGTATTTGACGGCGCTTTCGGCACTTTCGTCCAGGATCTCGACCTTGGGCCAGATGACTTCGGTGGCGCGAGCCTTGAGGGCTGCAACGAGTATCTCTGCATCACTCGCCCTGATGTCATCCGCCAAATGCATTCAGCATTTCTTGATGTGGGCGTGGATGTACTTGAAACCGCGAGTTTCGGCAGTTTCTCGACAGTGCTCAGCGAGTACAACATCTCTGACAAGGCCTACGAACTCAATGTTGAAGCAGCACGTCTCGCACGCGAGACCGCCAACGATTACGAATCAAGTGGCAAGGCGCGCTACGTCGCTGGTTCAATCGGACCCGGCACCAAGTTGCCGAGCCTCGGACACATTCGATTTACCGAACTTCGAGATGCGTACATCGAGCAAGCGCGCGGTCTCATCGTTGGTGGCGCCGATCTTTTCTTGATTGAAACATGCATGGACCTCCTGCAGATCAAAGCCGCGATGATCGCGTGTCGTCGGGCGATGGTCGCCGAGGGTCGTGAGATCCCGATTCAGGTTCAAGTCACGATGGAAACAACCGGGCGCATGTTGGTTGGTTCTGAAATTGGTGCAGCCCTCACCGCAATCAGTGCCATGAAGCCCGATGTCTTCGGCATCAACTGCGCTACTGGTCCCGCCGAAATGCAGGAGCACTTGCGTTACCTCAGCCAGAACGCTTCAATGCCCATTAGCGTTTTGCCCAACGCTGGTTTACCCAGCATTGTCGATGGTCGCACTCATTACGATCTCACACCTGCAGAGCTCGCCAAGTTCCATCATCACCACGTGCACGATCTCGGAATCGGAATTGTTGGCGGATGCTGCGGCACCACTCCGGCTCACCTCAAAGCTGTTGTCGATGCAGTCAGTGGCATGGCCGCACCTAAGCGCACGCCACTTGACGAGCCAAGTGTTTCATCGATCTACTCATCGGTGCCCATGGTCCAAGACAAGTCGTTCTTAATTATCGGCGAACGCACCAACACCAATGGCTCAAAGGCGTTCCGTGACGCAATGATTGCTGGCGAATGGGATAACTGTTCAAAGATTGCCACCGAGCAAATTCGTGAAGGTGCTCACGTACTCGACGTGTGTGTTGACTACGTCGGACGTGACGGCGCGATCGACATGGATGAAATTGCGAGTCGCTTCGCTACTCAAGCAAGTGTTCCGCTTGTGCTTGACTCGACCGAACCACAAGTGCTTGAGGCTGGCCTCATGCATATTGGTGGTCGCGCCATTTTGAACTCGGCAAACCTGGAAGATGGCGAAGAAGTCGGATGCCGCATGGACCGCGTCTTCAGCCTCGCCCGCGAATACGGCTGCGCAGTCATCTGCCTCCTTATTGACGAGAAGGGTCAGGCCCGTGATGTCGAATGGAAACTTGAAATCGCTCACCGTATTCATCGCATTGCAGTCGATCGCTATGGCTTAAGCGCCAGCGACCTGATCTTTGATGCGTTGACCTTCCCCCTGTCAACTGGTGATGACGACTTACGACTTGATGCCAAGCACACCATCGATGCCATCAAGCGCATCAAAGATGAAATCCCGGGTTGCTTCACCACTCTCGGCGTCTCAAACGTCAGCTTTGGTCTCAAACCGT
>JBIKYT010000043.1:0-18216 GCA_044355095.1 Ilumatobacteraceae bacterium | reverse complement strand
GAGGAGTTGTCGCGCAAACGCTGCATCAAGTTTCGCCGGCGAGTTTGTGAGCGAATGTGATCGGCGCAGGCTCGACGAGCGATAGTCAGTAACCAGACTTTGGCGTCGCAATCACCCCGAAAACGATGCAGTGAGCCGATGGCGCGCGCATACGTGTCTTGGGTGACGTCATCGGCGGTTTGTTGGTCGGTTAAGTAGGCGCAATAGCGCCACACGTCGCCTTGGCTGTTTTCGATGAAACGGGTCAATGCCAGACGATCGCCCCGTTGGGCGCTCATGGCAAAGGTGTTCAACGAATTCACCTACCCATTATGGAACTAAACAGCGGTTGGGGGCGACTTTTCTGATGTGACCGATCAGAAAAAGGACCATAGTCCCAATATTGCGAAAGGGCGGGTGACTGCCTCGGGCGATCGCCGGTCGGGCACAATGAAGGGCGTGGATTGCGGATCAGCTCAAGAGGTGTTGTCTGCTGACTTAGATGGTCAAGCGGGGGCCCTTGAAGTTCGTGCAGCGAAGATGCATCGTGATTCGTGTGGGCCATGTTCGGCATGGTTTGACGATGTGAGTCTCTTGCAGCGACGAGTGAGAGTTCGTTCTGCAGAATCGGTACCAGATTTGTCAGGCGTCATTCTTGAACGGTCGCATCCACCTCGTCCTGGTCGAGGTGAATGGGTTCGCTATAGCTTGGTTGTTGTTGCATTGACGCAACTCGTCATTGCTCTTCCCGACCTCATAGCTCGTACTGAACCGGGAACAACAGCGCACGAATCGCGCCACATCGGAGCGATGGCAGTTGCGTTATCGCTTGGGTTGTTATACACCGCGAAGGTTCCTACGCGCGCTTACGGAATCTTGCCGATCACTGCAGCGCTTGCCGCAACGATGCTTGGTTCGGCCATTTTTGATGGAGTTCGCGGCACCACGCCAATACTTGGCGAGTCTGTGCATGTTCTTGAACTCATCAGTTTTGTTCTGGTTTGGTTGCTCGCAGGACGACCAGGCACGCCGCGTTTCATGCGTCGTAAACCTCGATCAATTCCGGTGATTCCTGACCGACTTGAAGAAGTGGCTTAAGTCGCCCACAACGAACGATTTACGGTTCGGGTAAATCAAACCCGTCAATGGCGCCACCATCGTCACAGTGCAGCGTTGAATCGATCTTCTTCGCGAGAACGCAATGCAGTGTTGACGCGTTGACGTTCAAGTACCTGTTGCAAAGTTTTGGCAGCTTGTGGAATGTTATGTTCAGCAAAAAATGCTTGAACATCTGCTTCCAATTCTGGAGTGTTGAGGAATTTGACGGGATCAACCATGCGAACAATGGTGTTCGTTGGGAATTTCACTTGAGCCTGGTCCCAATAGTTACGAACAAAGTTCCACGCAAGAACGCCATTTTCTCGAAGGGCTATGCAGCGAGCTAAGACGAACGGGGCGTTCTGGCTTTTCACTTCGCCAGCAATTGCGAAGTTGCATGTTCGTTGTACGAGTTCGGGGCTATCAAAATCGGTGAGTGCATAGAGATAACGCAACTGGTCTTGCGGGTTGGTGGTCGTGCGGAATTTGTCAAGGAAATACTCGTAAGCACCTTCGCCACTCGTTGATGCGACGACTGTTGTTGCTGCCGCGACTAGTTCTGGATGTACTGAATCCGATTGCTCATCGTGTCGCTCAAGTAGTTCTTGGCATTTTTTCTGAGCATCCGTGTCGTTACCGTTGACCGCTAACAACACGACAAGGATCCCGCGCAGTTTTGCCCGTAGATCGTCTTCGCCGGGTTGTGACTGCCATCCGAGCTCAGCAATGACAGGAGCGACGAGTGTGCGAATATGTTGTTGGAGTTTTGGGTAGTTCGATTCGCTCAAGAGACGTCCGCAACCGCGAAGCCCGATGGCGATCGCTTGCCAAACTGCAAGATCGCGCTCACGAGTAAATCCGCTCACGAACGATACGAAGTCAATTGCAGTCAGTCGTCCAGCGACAACAGCGTTCCATGCGTCGTCGACGATGCTGTAGCGCTCAATGACTGCAAGCTTGGCTAATTCTGGCCCTTGAAGTCGGGTGAGTAGTTCGGGGGAATAGGCAACGCGGTAGTAGCCGTAACCACCAGCATTGACGACTATTGCTTCGTTTGAGTTATTGATTGAAATCTCGAGTGGTTGATCAGATAGTAAGTATTTGGAATCTGACCCATTCATGCGAATATGGACTGGGACGAGCCAATGTTGCGTCTCAGTCAGTAACTCGGGGGTAAAGGAGAAGCGCTGCTGCTGGAGAATCAGTTTCGTTTTCGTCGCATCAAGACCTGCCGTGATGAGGGGATAGCCAGGTTGCCAAATCCAGGAATCCATTAACTCACGAACTGGTTCTCCACCATCGCGTGACACCGCAGTTTCTATGGCGTCCCATAAGTCAGAAGTTTCAGTATTTCCGTATGAATGGGTGTTCAAATAGAGCCGAATTCCTTCGCGGAATCGTTCGGTCCCAAGATACTGCTCGAGCATTCGCAAGAGAGAGCCACCCTTTTGATACGTCAGAACATCAAACATTCCTTCACAATCTTGGGGTGATCGAACTTCGAACTCGACGGAACGCGTGTTGATCAGAGAGTCGACTTCAAACGCAGCGGAACGCTCGAGGGAAAAACTCGTCCATCGCTTCCATTCCGGTCGGAAAGAATCGACAGCGGCTACTTCCATAAAAGTTGCAAAGGCTTCATTCAGCCAGATGCCGTTCCACCATTTCATTGTGACAAGGTCGCCAAACCACATATGGGCGAGTTCATGGCTCACCACATCGGCCACATTTTGCTGGTCAGCCTGGGTGCTTGTCGTGGGGTCTACTAACAGCAGGCTTTCGCGATAAGTAATACATCCGACGTTCTCCATTGCTCCTGCAGCAAAATCTGGTAGTGCGACCATGTCGATCTTGGCGTCGGGGTAGGGGATCCCGTAATAGTTGACAAACCAGCGCAGGCTCTTGACTCCGACATCCATTCCGAAGTCCGTTAAATGCCCCTTGCCGGGAGTGTGAACTATTCGCAACGGAACTCCGTCAACATCAACTGGGGCTGTTGCTTCGAGTTTGCCGACCACAAACGCCACGAGGTAGGTGCTCATGGGCATGGTGTCAGCGAACTTAACGGCGACTTTGTCACCTTGCTCGCGCGACACTACTGAGCGTGAAATTTCGGGACCATTACTGATTGCGAGGTGGTCAGGCGCAGCGATAAGGGTTGTCGCAAAGACGGCTTTGAAATCGGGTTCATCGAAACACGGAAAAGCACGACGGCAATCAGTTGATTGCATCTGGGTTGTAGCGACGACTTGTTGTTGGCCATTTTCATCCACGTATGTGCTGCGATAAAACCCGCGAAGTTTGTCATTGAGAATGCCTGTGAAGACAATGTCAATCATCGCGATTCCGGGTTGGACCTCTTCGATCAGTCCGATGAAAAGTCGCTCTGATTCGATGTCAAGACTGAACGGAGCAGGTTGGCCGTCGACGAATACGGATGTGATGTCAAGTTCGATTGCGTTCAGAACGATGAGTCGCGTCGCTGCTAGAACCTGGGCAGTGATGACAGCTTGGCCGGCAAATGTCGAATCAGCCAGATGGGGATCGAGCGTGAGGTCGTAACGGATGGGAAGTACGTGGCGGGGGAGGCGATATGGGTCAAGGTGCGAGCGGTCGACAGGCGATTGAATTTGGGATGATGTCACGTCCGAAGCGTACTGTGCGACAGTTCGTGGTCGCCACGCCCGTCATCTAGTTTCACCATTGGGAAGTCTGTTCAGATGCTCTCAAGGGACTAGCGTTACAACTCGTGTCTACGCAGCCAAATTCAGAGCCAATATATGACGTTGTAGGAATTGGCAACGCGTTAGTGGATGTCATCGCGCATGCTGATGACAACTTCATTCGCGAGCAGGCCCTGGTGAAAGGTTCGATGACGCTTGTCGACACCGATCGGGCGCTGCATTTGTACAGGGCACTTGGAACCGCTGTAGAAATGAGCGGTGGATCGGCCGCCAACACGGTGTGTGGAGTCGCAAGTTTCGGTGGCAAGGCTGCGTATATCGGCAAGGTGAGTCACGACGATCTCGGCGAAGTATTTGGTCATGACTTGTTGGCTGTTGGTGTGCACTTCAGCCCCGGACACCATCTAGATGGAATCCCGACGGGACGTTGCATCATTGTCGTTACCCCAGACGCGCAGCGCACGATGAATACCTTCTTGGGAGTTTCATCGTTTATGGAACCCAAAGATGTAGATGTATCGGTTGTGGCTTCCGGAAAAGTTCTGTACATGGAGGGCTACCTATTTGATCGTGATGATGCAAAGGCGGCTTTTCGTCGAGCAGCACGGGCAGCACATGAAGCGGGCCGAGAAGTTTCGTTGAGTTTGTCAGACAGCTTTTGCGTTGATCGCCATCGTGAAGACTTCCGAGCCCTTGTCGCTGACGAAGTTGACATCTTGTTCGGTAATGAAGACGAGCTTTTATCGCTCTATCAACTTGATACCTTTGAAGCGGCAGTGGCTGCCATTCGTCAAGACAGTTCCTTAGCGGTGATTACTCGCGGGCCTCGTGGAGCATCGATCATTACGCGCGAAGAAATCATTGACGTTCCGGCCGAAGACGTACCGCATGTGTTAGATACAACCGGCGCTGGTGATTTGTATGCATCTGGATTTTTGTTTGGTTACACCAATGGGTATTCGTTGAAGGAATGCGGAATACTTGGCTCAATCGCGGCCGGAGAAGTTATCTCACATGTTGGTCCACGGCCTCTCGTTGAGTTGCATACGCTGTTGCCAAAGTTCTAAGGACACATCATGAGTGGTGGCTCACGTCTTGACATCGCAAAAAAGTGGTTAGAGGCCGAGCCTGATGAAGATATTCGTGTTGAGTTGCAGCAGCTCATTGATGGTTCGAATGAAGAACTAGAAGAACGATTTAGCGGACGTTTGCTATTTGGTACTGCAGGTTTACGTGCACAAGTTGGGGCCGGCCCAATGCGAATGAATCGGTTAGTGGTTCAACAAGCAGCTGCTGGGCTCGTTGATTACTTGTTGCGAACCGTCGAAGGTGCGGCCGAAGCGGGAATTCTGATTGGTTTTGATGCGCGTCGTAAGAGCGATGTTTTTGCGCTTGATACAGCACGAGTAGCCGCGGCGCGGGGAATGAAAGCGCTGTTGCTTCCGAGCGTATTTCCGACCCCAGTCCTAGCGTGGAATATCTCACGTTTAGGTGTTGCTGCGGGAGTGATGGTGACGGCGAGTCATAATCCTCCTCAGGACAATGGATACAAGGTGTATCTCGGTTCGGGTGCGCAGATTGTGCCGCCACATGACGAGATGATCTCCGATGCGATTGAAAGTTTTGATGCGACAAGTATTGAACTTGCATCTGAAGTTTCACCTCTCATTCAGATTCTTGGTAATGAATGCATCGACGAATACATCAAGTGGTTGCCGTCGGTGCGGTTGTGTCGGGATGTACCGAGAATCAAGGTCGCCTATACAGCGATGCATGGTGTTGGTGGAGATACGGCACTTCGAGCCTTTGCATCGGCCGGGTTTGATCAACCGGTTGTGGTTGCTTCGCAGCAAGAGCCCGACGGTTCATTTCCGACAGTGTCATTTCCGAATCCTGAAGAACCAGGTGCGATGGACTTGGTGATCGATCTCGCCCGCCAAAGTGGTGCGGCGATTGCTTTGGCCAATGACCCCGATGCCGATCGACTGGGCGTGGTGATACCGATAACGGGAGATTCGTCAGGCGAATGGCGGTTGTTGCGCGGGGATGAAATCGGTTGGTTGCTTGGTGATCACATTTTGCGTCACACGCATGGTGATGATCGTTTGGTCGTGACGACCCTGGTGTCGTCGTCGTTATTAGGCAAAATGGCGCACAAACATGGCGTGGCCTTTGAAGAGACTTTTACGGGATTCAAATGGATTGCGGATGCGGCAATGAAACGTTCGGATAAGCGTTTGGTTTTCGCTTATGAACAAGCGCTTGGATATTTGGTTGCCGATCAGCCGCTTGACAAAGATGGAATTTCGGCGGCGTTGGTGATGACTGAGATTGCGGCCTTGGCGGTGCACGATGGGGTGACGGTTCAGCAGCGACTGGATCAGATTGCTGCTGAATATGGACAGCATGTGACTGCCGAACTCAGTATCAAGATGAGTCCGAGTGATGGTGCGGCGGTTGTTGAAGAATTGCGTGCGAATCCTCCAGTGATGATTGGTGGGCGACAAGTAGTCGGAGTTGAAGATTTTCCCGAGGCGAATTTGTTGCGGTTGTGGCTTGATGAAGTGGGCGGTCGGGGAGTGCGTTTGCAGATTCGGCCGAGTGGAACTGAGCCCAAGGTGAAGTTGTACGGCGAGGCCGTTGATATGGCCGAGGGTGAACTCCAACAACTCTTGGCCGCCCTCACCCCCTAACCCATCCCATTGGGCGCGAAAACATGTCATATCTGGCATGTTTGACGCCCATCTCCGCAGATTCTGAACCGACGCTCACAGTGAGGTATGGCGAACATTTGGAAAGCGGATATGAATCATCTTTTTTCACAGCAATTTGGGATGATTTCGGCCCGACAACTTATTGAGAAGGGTTGCTCAGAGCGAACGATTCGGCGAATGGCATCCGAAGGGGCGTTACAAACTGTCTTGCCTGGTGTCTTTCGATCACCATCTTGGCCGATGGGTCGAGAGCAATTGATGGTTGCAGGATGTCTGAGAAATTCAGCTGCAGCATTGGCTTTCACAACGGCTGGACAAATACATGGACTCCGCAAAATGTTTGATGATCGGGTTCATCTACTCGTTCCCCATGGGTCTAGCCCGGACTTACCTGGTCTGGTTGTACATCGATGTCGAAAGATCGATCCAGAAGACATTGTCCCTTTGGGCAATGGCATGCGAGTTACTTCTGTAGCGCGTACTCTCTTCGACGTTGGCGGAGTTATCGGACACAGAAGAGTTGTATCAGCATTAGAGAATGCACTTGATCGCAAATTAGTCAATATGGATGCAATGAGTGAGGTGACATTACGTCTGTTCCATCGGCGCCGACCGGGTTCACGGGAAATTCGATCTGCATTGATGGCACGCAGCGACTGGACTTCGGCCCTTCAATCCGATCTCGAGGTGCGGGTTCTTGCTGCAATTAGGCGTGCGGGTTTGCCGATGCCGGTGGTGCAATATGAGCTTTTATTCGAGGACGGTCATATCGTGCGTTTTGATTTTGCCTGGCCGCATATTCGCGTCGCACTGGAAGTTGACCATTCCTTTTGGCACGTCGGGAGTGAGGAGTCCCGCAAGGACAAACAACGAGACCGAAAGGTTGCAACTCTGAGCTGGCAAACTCTACGAATTACTGAAGATGATGTGCGCGTTGGACTTGACGGTGTGATGTTGGATTTGGCCGCAGTCATTAGGGCTGCAGAAATTTTCATGGGCGTCAAAAGTGCCTGAAATGGCAGGTTTTCGCGCCCAATGAATTATTCGGCGGTACCGACAGGAGTGTTGTCGATGATCTGGTCCAAGTACTCAGACAGGCCGTATCCGACTTTGCCCTTGTGTTCGTCACTCAGCATCGTCCACTGGGTCATGCCTTCGCTGATGCGCGTGGTCAACCATTCACCATCGGGAGTCTGACGGCGATTACGTAACGGGATCAAACTCATCACGTCGCCGGTGAATCGCCATTCACGATCGCTCCGACTTGACTTGAGTACTGCTTCAATCTTGTCGTGATAGGTATCTTCACCCCGGAAAACGGTGGAAATTTCGGCGTGATCGCAATAGTGCATCTGACCGTTTTCCCAGACGAATCCACCGCGGGTTCCGGGGCCTTCTTTTTTGGCAACTCGTGACAGCATGAAGCCGAGGTTCTCGTCAAAGTTGGCAGTGAGCCAGCGGTAGTACCACGGTGCTTGCCAGTAACGCGGGCCCCATGAGTGGTCACGTAAGCCGAAGCCGTTGATTTCCCATTCTTGATCGCCAACGCGAATGGTTCCGTGAGCCTGAATCAACTGCTCGTAGTGGCCCTTGGCAAATTCTTCACCTGGAGTTTCATGCGGTGTGTCGGGTTCGCCACCAAACATGCTTGAGCGACCCTGGCCAGTGAACGTGATGTGCGCTTCGCATTCTGAATACGGGTTGTTCTTGAATGCAGTCTTGGGATCAACCATCTGCTCGGGTTCTGCAAGAACGACAACCTTCCCCGCGAAATCAATTTTGAGTTCTTCAAACGGTTTCACCATGGTCCAGGTGAGACCACCCGCATCAAGTTGATTGTTGTTTTCAATCGCGGGTCGTTTGAACATGAAGGCCACCGAGCCATCGGGCAAATAGATGCACACCGTCATTTCGGCGATGCCCTCATTGGCACGGTTGCCCATACGGAACCAGCCACCAACTTTGTTCACCGGATCAAAACAGTTGATGTACATGCTTTCGTTGAAGTTCGATTCGGGACCGAGTTCGTGCATGTATTCGTCGGAAGGATCAAGTCGTACGCCCATGAGCCCACCGTAGCCGTTCAGAACAGCGTCAATTGCTCCCAGGTGACCGCCACATCGGTGACAGCCTGCCAAGTGAGTTTCTTGCGCTTGCCCGGCCGTTTGACCTCGAGGTGCTCGGGGCGCAATGAACGGGCCGCTCCATGGGCGTCATGCACCGTAATGCTGCCGTCCCGTTCGACATAGGCGATTCGCCCCGATTGCCAACGGCCTCGGCCGGCTCGCCGAAAGCGCACTTCTTCGCCTGCAGTCAACCCGATGCTGTGCAGGACCGCAGCCTGATCAACCGACGACTTTTCGGCGGCAGCCTTGGCCGATGCCGAGCGCGAAGCAGTGGCCTTAGGTGTCACTACTAGCCGTTTCCAAAAACCCGAGCCTGAAGTTTGCGCATTCCAGACAACCAACGATCACGGTCGGCGGCTTTGCGCTGTTCGAACTCGGCAACTTGGGGGTGCGGAAGAATCAAAAACTTTTCTTGTTCAATTGCGTCGGACACAACAATTGCTACTTCGTCAGGTTCAAGAACAACGCCCGCTGAACGCACAACATCGCTGGCGATTCCGGCTCCAGGCGTATCGCCTTGGCGCAACATGTTGGTGTTGACGCCTTGGGGACACAAACAACTCACGCGAATGCCGCGATCACCGTAAGTGATTGCCAGTGATTCGGCAAAAGCCACAGCTGCACTCTTAGTCATTGAATACGGCATAGATCCAATTTGGCTCAAGAGACCAGCGGCTGATGCGGTTGAACAGAAATATCCGCGACCTGCGGTCACCCAATCGTCGATGAGATACTTCATCGCCCAACGATGGGCGTGAACATTGACATTGAAAGCCAAGTTCCAATCGGATTCTGAAGTTGTTTCAATGAGCGTGCCGTTGCCAACGCCTGCGTTGGCAAAGAACAAATCAATTCCGTTGCCACCGTTGTTTGACAAGAATTGGCGGGCGGTCGCCACTAGTTGCTGGTTGCCAGATTCCGTGGCGACATCAGCAACGACGGCAAGCGCCGAATGTGGCCTTTTTGCGTTGAGTTCTGCGGCCAGTGCTGTGATCCCCGCTTCGGCGATGTCGGAAACAACGACCCACGCACCAAGATGGTGAAAGCGGCGGGCTAGGGCTTCGCCGATGCCACCTGATGCACCCGTGATGACCGTTCCGGCTCCATGTAATTCCATATCCCGATCGTAGGGGCTGGGTGCTGTGCCCGACGACGCCTTGGGCTGACCATGCCAAGAAAAAAGACCGAGATACGATGCACATATCAGCCCGTTCTATGCGTTACTTTCTCAGTAGCGAGTTGTTCGAGCCGGACAATGTTTTCAAGAACCGTGACTAGAGGAGCCATCAATGACTAATGCACAGGTAGCCGACGTGATGACCGATCTTGAAATCAGTGATATCAAAGTCGTTTCGGCCGATGTCATTAACGAGGCTCTTTCAATCATCGATTCGGCGCTGTCCGATCTCGTGAAGCGTGAACTGGTGTCAACTGGCGAAGTGAGCGACATGTTGCTCGACGTTCGCAATTTGTTGACGACCGCAATGCGTGGCTGATTCGTTAAGAATCAGTTCGTCTCGCCGTTACCCCTTTTTCGGTGTTCTTTGGTTTGTTGATTTTCGGGCGGATGTTTTCTTCGCTTTGATCTGCAGTAATTCGGCGAATGAGTCAGTGAGATGCTGATGAAGCAGATGCGGATTTTTGATGGCGCCTGAATCCATGTGCAGACCCATATCTAGATGACCGACGTGTGAGATGAGTGTCAGGTTGAACGCAACTCCTCCCAACGGTCCAAGCGGAAAGTTGTTAATGATTTCTGCACCTGCGACGTAGACGGGTAGGGGAGTCCCTTTGACATTGGATGTGGCGAAGTCGACGGTTTGCGATTGCAGGCGGGCGATACGAGTCAAAATGCCGGTGGGCATTGATGACGACAGCGCTGAAATTGCGTCAAGTGCCTTTGACGCCGAAGCTCCGCTGGCATCGAGTGTTGCTTGGTGGACCAGGTTGAAACGATCTTTCACGGGCATTTCACCAGTGGGAACAAGTAACCGAGCCAATGAGAAAGCATTGGTCTGTGATCCATCTCCGGAATCTTTACGAGTACTGATTGCCATTGACGCTCGTAGATGTTCAACAGGTGTTCCAAGTTCGCGGTGATATCGACCTGATGCATCGCTCGCGGCGGCAAGTAAAACTGTATTGAGGGTTCCACCTAGCGATCGGGCGATCTCGCGAGTTTCTAAGAATGGAATTTCAAGGACGGTGCTGTGTCGTTTCAATGACCGGGTTGTCCACAGCGGGGACTTGGCTGGGTCAACATCGGTCATCTGTCCGAGAAGGCCGCGCAATGTTTCTATAGTTGCGGATCCATTACTGGGAATCTGTGTTGGGTCAGCGAGTAGATCACGAATCTGTTTGACGAATGCGAGTGGTAATTTAAGTGGACCAGACAACAAGTCCCGCCACATGTCGCCCTGCATCATGTTGGGTTGTGCTGACACATCTTTGACAGCCGATGCATCAAGCGGTAAGGGTTCGGCGGCATCACGTTCAAAGTCAAAAAACTGGAGCGATAACTGCACACTGCCTTCGCCGTCAGCGATGGTGTGATGTAATTTCTCGACTAACAACGCTTGGCCATTTTCTAAACCTTCAATCACAACGAATTGCCAAAGAGGTCTTGTGCGATCAAACGGATCTGCAGTGATCAACGTCGCGATATCTAATGCCTGCTGAAGCGTGCCTGGTGCGGGAACAGCAATGCGACGGACGTGATAGTCGATATTGAAATCTGGATCTTCGACCCATAACGGGGGAGTCAGGTTGGCTGGGGTTGATTGAACTTTTTGTCGCAAACGTGGAATCGCAATGGAAGCTCGTTCCATGCGCCGACGAAGACGCTCAAAATCTGGTGATTGATCAAGAAGTGAAAGGTTGGAAAAAGTTGACGAAAGGTAAGGGTCTTTATCAAGGCGCCACATCAGGCCTTCGGCGTCAGACATTTTGTGGTCGAAGCGGATCTCCGTTGCCATATCTTTCAGGCTACGGTTCAAGGGGGATGAAATTTCTGGGCGCAATAGTTGCTGTCGGCTTGTCAACTATGGCAATTGCTGGCTGTGGCGATGAAGGGCAGGTCACAGAGTCTTTTGCTGCCGACCCTGTACAAACAATGTTTGCAACGGCCGCAAAGTTTGCTGATATCTCGGTTGGGATAGACCCCTGGGAAGTGGTGGTTTGCCAGATACCACAAGGCACCACAGACTCCCTGTATGAACCGATAGATGTGCGTCTTGACTTGACGAGCACAGAGATTGTTGCCGAACTCGCGCCAGTCGTGGACTATTTCTCACGTTGGTCGCATGGTCAATATCGACCAAACTTCACCGCTGTTTCTGGAGTTTCAATTGGCGTCGATGAGAAATCGGAAATGTGTGTTGATCGAGCATTAGACAAAGCTTCTGCTGCTACTCGTGGCGTATTGGTCATTGCCGACGCGCAACATACTGAGGTGGCAGTCGGTGGATGGGGTCGGCCTGGTGCGCCATGTGAACAGAATTGTTCCGCAAAACAAACTCGTCGAGCGGTGTACATCGGTGCTTCAGACTTCATGCCATATTGGAAAAGTAATCCGCCGTTGGATTTGGTTGAACACGAATTGGGTCATGCGCTTGATTGGCCCCATAGCAGTACATCGGTAGACAGTTTTGGCAGTGGCATCTATGACAGCGATGTTGATGTCATGAGCAATAGTGCGGCGCCACGAGAAAAATTCCCTGACACCCGCAATGCTCCGGGACCACTTGCTATCAATATGTATCTTGCGAAATGGTTGCAAGATACTCACATTGTGTCTCTTGAAAGTGGGACGAGAACTTTTGAACTTGTTGCTACTGAAACTGATCTCGCAGTCGATGGGGCGCGATTACTCATGGTTGCAGTCAACGATTCCATCGTCTTGACAGTTGAATTGATCAAGGCTTCCGGCGACAATCAGCATTTGCTTCATGACCGGGTGGTCGTGCATCAAGTTGAAGTAGTAGGCGAGATCGGATACGAACGTCGACAGACCGTTTTGAGTGATGACCTGTTGAGCGGTGACCAATGGTCAAACGAACATGTACAGATCAAGATTTTGGAAATTACTTCAGATCAATCAGTAGCAACAGCGAGCGTTGAAGCAACAATTTTGAGATAACGCTTTACTTGAGCAGTTTCACAATTGGGCGAACTGCGAGTCCAAGCACCAATCCAACCAAGGCTCCGCCGATGACATCAGATGCGTGATGAATACGCACAAATGCCCGGCTAGTGCCAACAATCGTGGCCAACCCAAACCATAAAGGTGCCGATTTCTTGCCATCTAAAGTGGTCAGAACAACCGCGGCAAATGTTGCGGCACTGGCGTGGCCACTCGGAAAACTGCTCGTCGAAGGCGTACGCACTTCAAAACGATCGTCTCCACTTGACGTGGGGCGATCACGTTTGAAAAGACGCTTGACTCCTTGGTTGACGATGAGCGATTCGGCACCAAGTAGTGCGGCTAACGCAAACCCTTGGGATGCGCGTTTGCGACTTGTAGTGGCTCGAGCTGCGGCAATGAGATGCCAGACCACGCTGAAGTCACCTAATCGACTTGCGGCTAAAAAGACTCGCCCGGCAGTTTTTGATGAGCGCACAATCTCGAGCAACTCATCTACCCGCTGATCAAATGCATCTACCGATGGACCGAAGATTCCAGTTCCTGGAGTTGATCCATCGACCATTTCGGTCATCAGGGTTCCAATGTGTCGGCAAAGGTGTCAATGATGCGGGCCACGCGAATGGGGTCAACAAAAGGCCCAAAGTGATCGAGGTCGCTGTATTCAATGTGATTACCCTGCGGAAGACGGTCGGCAATTGCTTCGGCGAAACCTGATGGTTGGAAAGGCTCGGGGTGCCCGCTTAAAACCCAGACCGGAATATCAAGTTCAGAAAGTTTCTTCCACAGATGAGGAATTTCGGGATTGCGGAAATTCTCGGACTCGAGGGCGGGGTCGCACTTGAGGTGAACGGAACCGTCGTCAGCCTGACTAAAACCACCGCGAACGTAGGCTTCCAGAGCTTCGGGGGTGAAGTGAGTCATTGGCATTTTGTTTGAGTAATTCTCAATGGCGTCTTCAAAAGATTTGAAACTCTTTTTGCGTCGCGCCGCACCCTCAGCCAAGTTATTGGGTCGATTGGCCGGCATGCGCACATCATCGGGCTTCACGATTGGTTCATACAACAGTAGTCCGCGAAAAAGGCCAGGGTTTTTGATCGCGGCAATGAGAAGAGTTGCCCCGCCCATTGAGTGGCCGACGCCGATGATGCCGCCAGGTTCGTTGATTGATTTTGCACATGCGGTGGCATCGGCGCCGTAACCAGCCCACGCGACTTTCCAATCTTTGGGAGCCTTGGTGTCGCCGTGACCGCGATGATCAAATGAATAACAGTGAAAGCGCTTAATGAGGTTGTCGGCAACGGGTTTCCAGCACCGACCATGAAATCCGTTGGCGTGCGAAAGCAACATGTTGGGGCCAGAGCCACCCATGTCATACATTTCGACTTTGACGCCGTTAGTAGATGCGACTTTCACGATGAGGTTCTCACTATTTCTCGACAGTGAGACTCAGTCGTCTTTGCGGCGACGCTTTCTCCAACCGATAAATGACCGATCAAGTACTACGCCGAACGCAACGGCGACGATGAGGTTGACCCACTGACGACTGTTGATTTCGAAGAATAAGAAGTTTACGGGCATTCGGTCCCGGTTCTGCAGGACGAAGGCTGCGACGATGGCCACGAGAATGGCGAAGCTGACGAGTCGCCAGGGTATATCCCTTGTGTTGGTGCCCTGTTGCTGGTCTTTTGTCGATTTCTCATTCATGATTCGTTCACCATTCTTTGTCCTGACGATCAGTTATTTTCCGGCTTTTTGACAGATGGTTCGCGGGGGAGACCAAGTAAACGTTCGCCGATGATATTGCGTTGCACCTGACTCGTTCCGCCGGCGATGCGGCCGCCCGGTGCTGACAGCACTCCGAAGGCTTCTGGACCAACGAGCAGCGAGTCCATTCCCGAAATGTCGGAGCGCAACATTGATGTCTCAAACATCATCTCGGTGATACCCAATTTCATGAGTGACGCGGCCGTTGAAGCAACTGGCCCCTGACGCTGGGCCATGGCTTTGTAGGCCATTCCCTTCGACAGCAACTTCACGATCTCTTGTCGTTCGGTCGGCGACAGATCGCGTCCTTCAGCAAGTCGGGAAATCGAATCGAGTCGTCGCTCGAGAGAAATGACACTTGTCCCAATATGGCCGCGCTCTGACGTCAATACAGCCATGCCAACACCCCAACCACCATGAAGTGGTCCGAGCAGAGCCTCGGCAGGCATTTCAACATCGGTAAAGAACACTTCATCAAATTCAGCTTCACCAGTCATTTGCTTGAGCGGACGAATTTCAATCCCGGGCAAACTCATGTCAAGCAAGAAGAAACTGATGCCCTCATGCTTGGGGGCATCGGCGTTGGTGCGCGCCATCAATATTCCCCAGTTGCTATAGCGTCCGCCCGAGCACCAAACCTTTTGCCCATTCACGATGTAACGGTCTCCGTCGCGCTCGGCTTTGGTACTGAGTGAACCCAAGTCACTACCTGCGCCAGGTTCGCTGAATAACTGACACCACACATGTTCGGCGCGCAAGGTGGCGTTGAGATGTTTGGCTTGCTGTTCAGGCGTCCCGAATTTTTGTACTGCACCGCCGGTGAGCACTAAGCCGACCATATTGAAAACTCCAGGAACCCCAACCAGTGCACATTCGTATAGCCACTGAGCTTGATGCGCTGCAGTTAACCCTTGCCCGCCGAATTCAACGGGCCAGTGAATTCCGGCCTTGCCAGATGCATAGAGATGCTTCTGCCAAGCGAGACCCTCGTTCACCATGTCAGGAGGACAAATGGCTCCGTAATCACGCGGGGCGAGATGCTTATTTTCAGCCAACCATTGTTTGGCTTCTTGAGCGAATTCGTCCACAGTGATCACGGTGCCACCTTTTCTTTGACGGGCTATTTGCAAGTTGTTTACTTAAAGAAATTCAAAAATAATGCGGTCTCTTCGCCGAGATTGCTTGGAACCGAGAATGAGTCGCGATTGGTGATGGTGTCCCAGTTGTCCTGTACATCTTCGGGAGTCAAAGTTGGTGAATAGAAACCATTGGTTTCTCCCAAGAACACATGAGCAACACGTCCGCCACCAACAGAGAACAACTGGCCGCTTACGGGGCAGTCTTCGTGGGCCAAGAAGGCAACGAGAGGTGAAACCAAGCCTGGATCAAGCTTGTCTTTGAGCGCACCCAAGATGTCTTCGGTCATACGGGTCATTGCGAGCGGAGCAATGGCGTTGGCCTTGATATTGAAACGGGCACCTTCGACGCCGAGCACGCGAGTGAAACCAACAAGTCCCATTTTGGCAGCACCGTAATTGGTCTGTCCGAAGTTGCCGAATACGCCAGCAGCTGACGATGTGGAAATGATGCGGCCGTAACCCTGTTCGCGCATGTGCACAAAAGCAGGCTGGGTGACGTAGAAGGCACCCTTCAAGTGAACGTCGAGTACGGGGTTCAACAGATCGGGTGTCATGTTGTGGAATGCCTTGTCGCGCAGAATTCCCGCGTTGTTAATGACGATGTCGACGCGACCGTAGGTGTCAATTGCGGTCTGAACGATCGCGGCACCACCTTCGGGTGTGGCGACTGAGTTGTGGTCGGCAACAGCCTCGCCACCGGTGGCCTTGATTTCGTCGACGACAACTTGTGCCGCTGATGCATTGGCACCGGTTCCGTCAACCGATCCACCGAGATCGTTGACGACGATGAGCGCGCCTCGCTTGGCCATCATCAAAGCGTGCTGGCGACCGAGGCCTCCACCGGCTCCGGTGATAATTGCAACTTTGCCGTCGTAACCGAGTGCTGACATTTTGAACTCCTAAATAGGTGATGGGTGAAAAAACTAATAGATGATTGGTGGTTTCTATAAAACTGCAGATCTGACGCTACCCGAGAGACTTCAAGGCGATCTCAGTCAACGCCTTGTAATCAAGTTTCCCGTTACCCGCACGACCAACTGTCGCGACTGAAATCACTCGTTTAGGCGCTTTGTACGCAGCGTGATGTTGCTTGATGAAAGCAATGAGATCAGCCTCAACAATTGTTTGGCCCGGCAAGGGCTCGACGAGGGCGGTGATGGCCTGTCCGAAGCGTTCGTCGGGGATGCCAACGACCGCCGCATCTGCCACCGTTGGGTGCAACTTGAGGGCTTCTTCGACTTCTTCGGGGTACACCTTTTCGCCGCCAGTGTTGATGCATTGACTGCCACGACCCAAAAGGCGGACAGTGCCGTCGGCATCAATGCTGGCCCAATCACCAGGAATTGACCAACGGACGCCGTTAATGACCTGGAAAGTCTTCGCCGACTTCTCGGGGTCTTTGTAGTAACCAATAGGTGTATTGCCCTTCAGGGCAACGCGACCGATCTCGTCACTTCCGGGCTGCACTTCGCGTCCATCTTCGGTGAGAATTTTGGTGTTGGGTCCAAGTTCAAATGAAGCAGTTTTTGATTCGCCAGTTGCCGACGTGGTGTTCTGAGCCATACCGATGGCTTCAGATGACCCAAGAGCATCAACCATGATGAGACGCTCGCTGTGACGTAACAAACCAGCTTTCGTTTCGGAAGCAAACATCACTCCGCTTGAAACAATGACTCGCAATGATGAAAGATCCCAACGATTGGGTTCGGCATCTAAGGCTCGCAAAATGGGTTTAGCGAAAGCGTCTCCAACAATAGACATCGAGTTGATTTGATATTTTTCGACGGCATCAAGCAGTTCTGTCGGTTCAAACTTGCGACCTGGCATGGTGACGATGCATCCCGCAACCATCAAGTTGCTCATCGCGTTAAACAATCCAGTTCCATGCATCAATGGTGCTGCCGGTAAATTGCGTGGACCAGGTTTGGTGGAACGTTCGCCAATGGGGTCACCTTCAGGGACTGGTGGGAGTCGCTTCTTGTTGGTGCTGTCGAGCGTGAGGAAAAGATCTTCTTGACGCCACATGACGCCCTTCGGCATACCAGTGGTTCCACCGGTATAAAGCAACAACAAGTCGTCGCCAGTTCGTCCCCACGATCCCGAGACATTCGTTGATGTTCCCGAACCTGCTGCGGCTGCGTAATCGGTTGCCCATGCAGGGCACGCACCAGTTTGGTCATCAACCCACAACCACAAGACAACGCGAGGAACGCGGTGCCGTAATTGATCAATCGTTTCAGCAAAGATCCCGTGAAAGACAACTGCAACGACGTCGGCATTGTCCCAGATGTACACCAGTTCATCAGCGGTGTAGCGATAATTGGTGTTTACAGGAGCGAGACCCGCCTTGAAGGTCGCAAACAAACTTTCCAGGTACTGCGGACTGTTGTACATATATTGCGCGACTTTGTCTTGTTGCTTGACGCCGGCATTTAACAGACTTTGGGCGATTCCGTTAGCTCGTCGATTGAAATCGGTCCAGGTGTACGTCTCATCTTTGTATTGCTGGGCGAGAGCGTCTGGAAGCCTTTTGGCGACCGACTCCCAGGCATCGGCGAAGTTCCAGGC
>JBIKYT010000042.1:0-18301 GCA_044355095.1 Ilumatobacteraceae bacterium | reverse complement strand
AGAATTCTGGCGCGTTGTTCGCCCGGCATTTCGGCGAGCAAGTCAGCTAAGTCGTCAACTTCCATTTCGTCAAGCACGTCGAGAAGACGTTCCATGTCAAGACCTTCGATGAGGCCGACCTGTTCTGACTCGGGTAGTTCTTCCAACACATCAGCCAAACGATCGTCGTCCATGGCTTCTGCCAATTGACGACGTTGCGCAATCGGAAGTGAACGCACGACAGCAGCCACGTCAGTGGGGTGCATGTCGTGTAGGCGAGCAGCTTCGGCGGCCATCTCGGTGGTCGCAGCAAAGAGATGGGCGACTTCGCGCCAATCAACTAAACGATGACTTGGTCGACGACGAAGAGCGGTGCGCTTGGCAAGTCGTACCTGGGCAACTTCCCAGCCACCCGATCGTGAATCGCTGCGTTCCCGTAACGCAACATCGCTGACAAACTCGACGCCCACTTTGCGGTCAATGACGTCGCGACCAAGAAGTCGTTCGCCCTTTTTCACTTTGAAGGGGTTGAGATCGATATCCCACGAACGCAAACGAGCGCCGTCAATTCCGAGTTCAGCGACGCGTCCGGCATTCACAAAAATTCGGCGGCGTTGGCTAGTGGCAGTAAAACCCACGACGCGCGGTGCACTTCCGGCATGACCCGGTACAACAACGATGTCGTCGAGTCGTCCGATGTTGGCCCCGCCGGCATCAAGTAACGGCAGGCGAGTAATGCGGAATGCGTAGATCAGGTCACCAGCCATAACCGCAGGCTACCCCCGAGGCCAACATGAGCGGAGGGACTATTGCTCTCAGTAGATACTCAAGAGGTTCGTTGGATGATCTGTTGGGCGACGTGGCCGTAGCGATCAAAACGATCGAGGTCGCGTCCGGCGTTATACAGAACGAGTCGCGAAGCAGTGTCGCCGTATCGAGCGATCAATTCATCAGCCAACCCATCCCACGAAGCCTCGGCCGTAAAGACCTGCAAGTGTTCATCGGTGATTTGCGCGGCCATCCCCGCAAAGTCACCAGCCTTTTGCTTTTCGCGGATGCGCGCCGTGGTTCCCTCAAAGCCAGCCTCATCCCAGATGAACGCGTAGTTGGGAGTGCTTCCGTAGAAACTGAGCATGGCGCGAGCATGTTCACGCTCGGCATGACGTTCTTCGTCAGTGTCACCAACGATGGTCATCACCGGAATGATCAGATCAATATCACTCGCTGAACGACCAGCCTTGGCAGCACCGGCTGCAACCTGTGGGACAACATGTCGTTTCAAGTAGCCCGGTTCACCAATGGGATGCACATGCACACCATCAGCCACTTCGCCGGCCATATGCAACATCCACGGATTCACCGCGGCGATATCAACTTTGGGATCGGGTGCATCAATCTTGCCGGGACTCCACTGGGGTGTGATGAATGTGAGTTCGTAGAACTCACCGTGGTGTTCGAGCGGCGCGCCACGAAAAGCAGCGAAACAGGCTTTGACTGCCAAGACATAATCGCGCAAGCGTGGACCAGGACGATCAAATGCAACTCCATAACGACGCACGACGTGAGTTTTTACTTGAGTACCAAGGCCCAAACGAAAGCGACCCCCACTGGCCTCTTGAAGTTCCCACGCAGTCGAAGCCGTAATGAAAGGGCTACGTGGAAACGCCACCGCAACCCCAGTAGATAGATCAATCCCAGGTGCCGCAATCGCCGCTGCGGCAACATTGAGATAGGCAGTTCGGCCCGCTTCGGTAAATAGCAAACCTGAAAACCCTGCGGCTTGGGTTTGGCGAGCGTGAGCCCCAGTCTTTTGCAGGGGCATTGGGGTGGTCATTACGTCAACATGCACAATTCGCACAGTAGATCGTGAAAAGTACTAGACATGGACATACACACGTACTTGGGGGTACAACATGACCATGTCAGCCATTGAAGCTTTGAAAAGCGAACAGGCATTAGCGATTGAGTTAATGAACTCGTTAAGTGCCGATGAGTGGAATGCTCAGTCGGGATGCACAGGTTGGCGAGTACAAGAAGTGTTCTGCCATATGGCCAGTGTCTTTCACTCAATCGCCGACCCGACCACAATTGAGGGTGGAACCAGCGAAGACGTCGAAGAGAACGCCGAAGTTCCGGTGCAGGCTCGTAAGTCGTGGACACGCGATCAGGTCATTGCTGAATATATGGAGTGGAGCGAAAAAGGCATCGGTGCGTTGACATTTATGAACACGCCCGAAATGGCCGACACGGTGATTCCGTTGGCGAACCTGGGTTCACACCCCATGCATCTGTTGGCCAACGCAATTGTGTTTGACCACTATTGCCATCTACGTCACGATGTTGGACATGCCATTGCTAAAGCAGCCGCATTACCGCGTGACCCGCAGGCGTTGACGGCAACTCTTGAATGGATGCTCGCCGGCATTCCACAAATGTGTCAGCCCGCTCTATTGGTAGCACCAAAGCAAACAGTGAACTTGGTTTTTGAAGGTCCTGGTGGTGGATCGTGGATTCTTGCTCCAGGCGAAAATCTTTGGACAATTACTGCTGGCCGTGACGCGAACGCACCATCGGCAATCAGCAATGCTCACGATTTCATATCGTGGGGCACCAAACGGGCCGACTGGCAAGCAAGTACTCGCTTAGAAAACGGAAACTCCGATACCGAAGCAGTACTTAACGCCATCAACGTCATTTAATGCCCAACGTTCATACATGAGCGTGGCACGATAGAGGAATGAGTGACGCACTGCCTTTGACACTTGCTGCAACATCTTCGATTTGTCCTCGTTGCAACAAGTTGCACAATGGTCGTTTTTACGGACCCTGCGACGAGTGTCGAGTTCAGTTGAAGTCAACAATGGGCAATGAAGCGCGTGATGTTGAAGTTGCTGAATACGTTCCGAAAATGAACGTCACCCCAAATGCAGTTGCAACAAAAGACGACTGATTACTTCTTGTTATTTGTTTTCTGGTAGTTGATCTTCACGGACTCCGCCACCGGGACGGAACGTTGTTCCGCGATCATCTTTTCCTGATTGCATTTGCTTCATCATCACACCGAGTTCGGCCGAAGCACGTTCGTCACCGAGAATTTTTTGCATGACTGCCGCACCAGCTCCTGCCATCAATGTTGCTTGATTGTCATTCAAGAATTTCATTGATGCGCGCTGACCAACGGTTGTGCTATTGATTTCTGGCACAACATAACGAGCCACCAAATCCCACGAACGCAAGGTGTTTTCGCGATTCGCCCAGTCGTGCGCAAAACCTAAAGCAACACCAAATCCGCCGGTGATTTCTTGAAGATTTCGAATCGTTGCCACAAGGTCGTCGGGCGTACCAATCACTGCAGTTCCGCCGGCAGTGATTTGCTCAAGCAAATCCCATTTGTTTTCAACGTGAACGGCACCTGGTCGACCAAGCGTCCACACGTTGTACTCGTTATGCCAACGCTGTAATCCGTCAACCGCTTGATTGCGCGCTTCTTCGCGTGATTCAGCAATGTGGAAACTCAACATCACTCGCCAGTTCTTGCGATCGACAGTTTGTCCGTGCTTCAGTGCCGACTCTTGGGCGAATGACCACTGCGTGGGAAGCGCAGCGAGACCAGCGGTGCTATTTGATGCGATTGATAAAACACCACAACCAAACTTGCCGGCCATCTGCATACCTGACGGCGACAATGTTGAAGCGGTGACGACTGGCATGTTGTCTTGAACTGGCAGCAATTGCAGTTGTGCATCTTTGAGTGTGAACCAGTCACTCTCGTGTGAGAAACGATCTTCGCCGCGCAACAGACGCAAGATGACTCCGAGGGCTTCATCTTGACGATCGCGTTGCACTAACGGATCAATACCGAGAGTCCAGGCATCACTTGGCAATGCACCAGGGCCAGTTCCAAACATGGCGCGACCTTTGGTCATGTGATCGAGTTGCACGATTCGCTGGGCCACATTGAAGGGGTGGTGATAGGGAAGTGAGATCACGCCAGTTCCAAGACCAATGGTGTGAGTACGTTGACCCGCAGCGGCCAAGAACATTTCTGGCGATGCGATCATTTCCCAACCGCTTGAGTGGTGTTCTCCACACCAGAACTCATCAAACCCCAACCGATCAAGGTGGGCCGCGAAGTCAAGGTCGCTCTGAAACTGCAGAACTGGGTTCTCGCCGACAGGGTGGTGCGGGGCCAAGAAGGTGCCAAATTTCAATCGGTCGGGTCGACCACCGGGGTTGGATTGTTGAGCCATGAACCCACAGTAGGTTGTGGCACCAGAATTGCCGACAGTTCAACCTGACAAAGGGCGGATTTTTCGGGTTTTCGGCTAACCTGTCAGAGCCGTAACGGGGACGTAGCTCAGTTGGCAGAGCGCTACCTTTGCAAGGTAGATGTCAGGGGTTCGATTCCCCTCGTCTCCACTCGTTGCTCAAAATTTCGGGCATTGGCCCGAGTAAGTTGGCGTTATGAACGCCCACGAGATGATTTCGATGTTCGGAGCGATTGAGGACGACCAGCGGTACACGCGGCTCGTTGACCTCTTTACTGAAGATGCGATTTACTACGACCCGTTTGCGGGTGCCCAAGTCGGAAAAGAAGCCATTCACGAGTTCATGTCTGAGATGGAAAAGGTCATCCCCAAAATGGGTGTGTACTTTGCTAATTGGGAAACCTGTGCCGACACTCATGTGGGGTGGGCAAAGTGGAACATGGTTGTTCCCATTAACGGGGTTGAACACCCGATACCCGGACAGAGTTTGTATCGGTTGCGAGACGGCAAAGTCTGTTTCGTTGCCGACTATGTGGACGCCCCGTCTTATGCACGCATACGGCCCGACCGCAAACCCAATGCTGTCAGTGCATCGCTAGTCGAAAAGGGCAACACTCAAACTGGTCTGAGCTTGAACGTGATCACCGATTTTTGGAATCAACGAATGACTTCGTGGTCACCAGTTGACGATGGAACCGTAACGGTGAACGACCTAGGTGTTGAGGATTCGGTGGCCTGGGTCCAATGGACCTGTCATACATCAGCAGGCGATTTTCCGGGTTGGACTTTGCACAACATTGATGGCGATCAAGTGAGTTCTGAAGATTATTGGGACGACGCGCGAAACTAACGAAGTGCTCGTCGGCGCATGCCGAGGAGCAGAATTCCCAGTCCGAACAATGCGATGGGAATCGTTAAGACATTTACCTGTTGCCCAGTGGCTGGCAACTGATCTGGGGAGATCGTTGTTGTAGCAATTGTCATCGTTGTCGTTGTTGTTGTAGAAATTGAATTAGTAACAGTTGTTGTGGCAAGTGAAGTAGCAACCGTTGTTGTCAGAGCGGGTGGGGTTGTTGTTGTGGCAGGTGAAGCAGCAACCGTTGTTGTTGTCAGAGCGGGTGGGGTTGTTGTTGTGGCAACTGTCGTTGTCGTGGTGGGAGGGGTGACTGTATTTCCTAACCGCACTACCGCCAAATTTGAAACACCCTGGTCATCAATTGCTCCGGCAGCGATTATTCGACCATCACTTTGCGCAGATACCGCATGCAATCGACCACTGAGAGGTGATCCATTCCATGTTCCTGACGTTGCGAAGTCGCTGTCAACAGCACCGGTGTCGTCAAGACGCATCACTATTGGTGCAGGTGAGCCAGCATCACTCATACCGCTAATCAAAATATGGTTATCTGCAGTGACGAACACATCGTCGCCAAAGATGTCTCGGTTACTAGCGGGCAAATATTTCCAACCTTGTGGGCCGCACGCAGTATCAAAGGCACCTGATTGTGTAAGACAGACCACGATGGGGCTTTGTTGGAGACTAGGGGCGGGTCCACCGTACGTACCAACAGCGACCAGGTTTCCGTTTGGACGAACCGCAATTGCATTGAGTTCTGGGTCGCCATTGAATTCATCAATGAGATATCCCTGAGTGGCAAAACTCGTATCAAGGGAGCCCATGTTCGTGAGACGTCCGACAATTGCCGCACTCGGTGCCAAGTTTCCGACTATTGAACCAACAAAGATAATTCTGCCATCGTCATCAAGGACAACGTCTTGGGCCCGGCCCTCTTCGTTTGATGAAGAAATGAAACGTCCACTGTTTCCAAAAGAAACGTCTAGAACTCCCATTGATGAAAACCGCGTGACCAGAATTCGTTGATCACTGCTATCCAAAACTGTCAGGTATTCGTAACCGACGACAATAATTGATCCGTTTGATTGAACAGCCAATGCTGTTCCTGCTGTGCTGTTGTCAGATGGGTATTTAGCGAATCCGCCATCACCGAACGAACCATCAACTTCGCACGAACTGGTGAACTTGGCAAGAAAAAGGGTTCCCTTGTTATTGATCTGCATTGTTCCAGCAACAATGAATGAGCCGTCAGAGAGAACAACGACATCGCTCGCAACAGCATCATTAGCAGAGTCAATAAATTGTCCCGTGCCATTGCAGGATGTGTCGGGGGAACCATCAGCAAGGAAGCGTTGGACAAGGATGCGTGATAGGAGTGAATCTATGACCGATCCAATGACCAATACGCGATTATCGAGATAGTTGGCGAGCGCATACGCCAAAGATGGATAGGTATGAGATGAAATGACCACACCGGTGCCGCCCCATGAAGTATCAAGATCACCGTCACCTGCAAATGCTGTCGAAGCAGTTGTCAAGATTGCGACGACAGCAACGATAATCGCAACGATTCTTTTCACATGGTGAGTCTACGGAAACGACCGTATTGAGGGTTCTTACTTCGGTGACGTGAGGGCGAAAGCCACCGCAGCGGCGTGTCCAACATTGAGCGAATCAACACCTCCAGCAATGGGGATACGAACTTGATGATCTGCGCTAGACAGTGTGTGATCTGGAAGGCCATTTCCCTCGGCACCGAAAATGAGAGCTAAAGGACCAGGCTTGGTTTCAACAAACTCATGAAGCGAGACGGCGTTGAGGTTGGGTGTGAATGCCAGAACCGAACCACTCTTGCGACGCACGACCGACATCGCTTCGTCCACGTCCATACGAACGATAGGCAAGAAGAGAATTTCTCCCATCGACACCCGCACGGTGCGGCGATAGTAGGGGTCGGCACATGTTGGGTCAATCACGATTGCGTCAATATGGAACGCCCGCGCTGAGCGGGCAATTGCGCCAAGGTTCTCGTGATCGCTAAGGCCTTCAAGGATCGCAATGCGATGGCGTGGCCCGTACAACGGTGGATGCGATAACACTTCGTCGAGAGTTTGTAGCTCGGGCCTCAGAGCGGAACCAACCACACCGCGATGCATATCAAAGCCAACAACGCTGGAGATGACTTTTCGCTCGGCAACATAAATCGGGCAAGCCACGTTGGCGAGCGCCGGAGTCATGATGTCAACACGATTAGGCGAAAGCACGATTGAACGTAATCGCATATTTGACACAACGAGGCGGCGAACCACCTCAACACCTTCAGAGATGAAGAATTGATTGTCGGCTGAACGACGCCGAATTTCTGGATCGCTGAGACCGACATAATCGGCCAATCGGGGGTCGGCGGGGTCGGTGATTTCGATCGGGTTGATACTCACTCCAGCATTCTGCCGACACATCCCGAGAGTTATTCAGATAAATCTCTCAACTGGCGAGCGCACATTTCTGTCCCGTTGATGCGTTTAACTGGTATGACAAACACAACCGATAACCCAAACCCACTTATCCTTCTCGACATTGATGGAGTCATCAATGACTTAAACGCTCTCAGCGGCTTAGACCGTGACTGGGGCATTGACCAGGTTTACAGCCATGGCCATATGGTGCATATCCCGGATTACATGGGTTGGCTCATTCGCCAACTCACTGACGTTGCCGAGGTGCATTGGTGTACTACGTGGCGACACCGAGCCAACGATGAAATTGCGGAGCATCTTGGCATTGAACAATTGCCAGTGGTCGACGACGGAACCCGAAGTCGATTCGTTGACTGGAAGGCGGCAGCGGCCCACGATTTGGCCGAGGCGGCAATTAAGGCCGGTCGGCGAGTTCTCTGGATTGAGGACTTTTATGGTCACCTGCCAATCGACGAGATGCCCAAAGGTGTCGAGTTTGTGGACACTGCAGCAAATGACGAAATGGTTTTAGAGATTGACATGTTGCCCGACTGGCTCTTGCAACTCTTCAACTCCACTCCTGTCAGATGATTCGTGTTTCTGGTGCAGAATTGCTGCGAAATGCGCAACAATTCTGCACCAGAATCACAACTGTCGGTACCGTTAAGGCGTGAGTGAATTGAACACTGTGGTCATTGTCGGGTCGTCGTTGGCTGGTTTGCGAGCGGCCGAAACGTTGCGGCTTGAAAAATACGAAGGTCGGATCATCATCGTTGGCGCCGAAGATCGCCAGCCCTACGATCGTCCACCATTGTCCAAGAAAGTTCTCGCGGGTGAGTGGGAGGCCGAGCGCATCTCATTGCGCAAACCAGAAGACCTCGACAAACTCAACGTTGACTGGAGACTCGGGTCGGCAGCCACAGCGCTCGACGCCAAGAACCGAATCATCACCTTGGCCTCGGGAGAGACCATTTCGTTTGACGGTTTGATCATCGCCACTGGCTCGGGAGTGCGCAAGTTACCCAACCAGCCAGATTGGAAGGGCGTTCATGTTGTTCGCACGCTCGACGATTCGTTGAATCTACGCGCGGATCTCAATCCTGGTGCTCGACTGGTGGTGATTGGCGCTGGCTTTATTGGGCTTGAAGTCGCGGCCACCGCAAAGGCGCGAGGTTGTGAAGTCACAGTTCTTGAAGGTGCGCCGGCACCCATGATGCGAGGTCTCGGAGCCGAGATGGGTCAGGCCGCCGCGTCAGTGCATGCCGACAACGGGGTGCAACTGCGATGCGATGTGAAAGTGGCTGGACTCGTTGAAGGCAGTCCAGGTGCAGTCGGTGGCGTGGCTTTGGCTGGTGGCGAGATTGTTCTCGCCGACGTGGTCGTCGTCGGCATTGGTGTTGTGCCAGCCACGCAATGGCTTGAAAACACCGAACTTGAATTACGTGACGGTGTTGTGTGCGACGCCACACTCAATGCTGGTGTGCCTGGCATTTACGCAGCGGGCGACATCTGTCGTTGGTTCAACAATCTGTACGACCAAGAAATGCGGGTTGAACACTGGACGACGGCGTCCGAACAAGGTGCGGCCGCAGCGTCGAGCCTGCTCGCAGTGTCACGTGGTGAACAACCCAAGCCGTACGCCGCTGTTCCATTTTTCTGGAGTGATCAATTCACCGCTCGTATTCAATTTCTCGGTCGCGCCAATGGTGACGAAATCGCGCACGTCGTTGTCGGCTCGCCCGAAGAGCGGTCGTTCGTTGCGTTGTATGAAAAAGATGGTTACTTGAAGGCGGCGCTCGGTGTGAGTCGTCCCAAACAACTCATGCCGTTTCGAAAGTTATTGGCCGAACGCGCCACATGGGAACAGGCACTTGAGTTGGTATCGACGTTTGTTGCAACCTGAACAATCTCGTGACAAGGCATTGACAAGTGGTTAGTCTTTTGTAGTGCCTCGTCTTGATGCTGAACGTGTTGCCCTATGGCGGGCATTTCAAACTGCCGGAGAGGTAGTTTCGCGCAGCATCGAAGCCGAGATGTTTGACGAGTTTCACTTGGCGCTGCCGCAGTTCGACCTTCTTGCGGCCCTAGCGCAGAACAACGATCAAATGCGCGTGAAAGAATTATGCGAGATTCTGTCGGCGGTGCCCAGCAGTTTGTCTCGTCGCATTGACTCTCTTGTTGAACGCGGATATGTCACGCGCGAGGAGGCCCCAACAGTTGAAGACAACCGTGCAGTCATCGTGCGCTTGACTCGTATGGGACGATTGGTTTGGCGCGACTCCAACATTTTGTATCGTCGCGCCATTCAGCGTGAGTTCGCCAGTGGACTGACCGAAACTGAAGTCAGCACAATGGTGCGAGCACTCACCAAAGTTTCACCTTTCAAAAAGTGAATCATCCAACATGTTGAAAAGGTTTCCGCGGTGGTTAGCGCTTTCGCTTTTGGGTGTTCTACCAGTCGTCATTTCGTTGATTAATGCCTTGCGAGGCGGAGCGATTTTGGTTGGTGATCGAGCGATTTTTGCGTTGCTCGTGAAGGATGCTGCAACGGGCTCATTTCCGTCGGTAGGGCAATACAGTTGGCACGGCTGGAATCACCCAGGGGCCTTGATTTTTTACGTTTTCGCCCCATTTCATTGGTTATCTGGTGGAGCATCGTGGGGCTTGTTTGTTGGTGTCGCGTTCTATTCATGCGCTTTACTCGTGCTTATTGCTTGGCTTGGCTATCGCTTGCGCGGTACGTGGGGGAGTGCATTAGGTGTCGCAACTTTGGTGGCATGTTGGGTCAGCGTTGGGCGCATCGCCAGCGTTGATGCATGGACTCCGTATCTGGCCCTTCCACTCTTTATTCTTTTTTGCTTCGCGGCACTAGGCGTGACCGAGCGTGATCGAGCATCAATGTGGTTGTTATGGGTTTCGGGCGCAGTGGTTGTTCAGGTACACATCGGCTATCTACCTTTGGTTGGACTCGTCGGTCTTGTCGCTTGCATCATTTTCTGGTGGACGGGTGGCAACCAACGATCAATTACTCGTCCAATTGCTACCGCCGTGTTGTTGTTCTCGCCATATCTCTTTCATCTTCGTCAAGCAGTGCGAAACCTGGGCGACCTTGCGCAATATTTTGTGACAACCGATGAACCGTCAATTGGGTTGGCTCGTGCTCTGCAGGTGATGTCATTTGAAATGAGTCCGCAGGCCTCATGGCTCGCGGGACCATCCGAGGTCGGTCTCGTGGGTGAGGCTCCGCCGAGTTCGCTCACCTGGTTCGTCGGGGTAGTACTTGGACTGTTGGCGATGACGCTGTGGGTATGGCGTTCACCTGAGAATTCTCCGCGCCACAAATATTTGTATTCAGCTCCATTGGTGTGGACGATGTTGGTGGCTGGCACGGTGGCAGTGTCGCAAGTACGGGGCTATCTCTTTCCGTATGTCGTCTTATGGCGTTCGGTCATTGTCATCTTTGTGTTGGCATGGATCATGGGCGTCGCGCTGGCGAATACCACTAAGTTCAGACAGCCGACGATCACAGTTGTGGCAATGGGACTTTTCGCTCTGAATATCGGTGGCGCCATATTGCCAGCGACCGACAACCAGTCCGTTACATCAGATGCTGACAACGTTCATTTGGCAGTGAAACAAGCCGTCGATTTTCATGGTGCTCAACCTTCAGATGGTCCCATCATGTTGAGGCTTGGTGATGGGGGGCTCGTCGGTTTGTATCCGGCGCTGGTTTACGACTTTGAAGAGCGTGGCATTGCAAACGGTATTGAACCTGGCACTGATTGGGTGTTTGGTGATCGAGTTTTGAACGGATCAGCTTCAACCGTGTGGTTCGTGTGTGACACCGGGACAGCATTTTCTTTGTTGGCGGCCCAACCTGCAGCGCAAGTGGTCACTTCAATTACCCCGTTTGATGAAATTGATGAAGTAACCGTGCGCGATTTGCAGGTGCGACTGGCGAATCAGTTGCGCAAAGTGGGGCACGAAGAGTTTTTGAGCGCCCTTGAATCTCCGTTGGTGTCATTTGCGCTCCAAGGAATTGCTGTCGACCAAGATGCGGCCGCCGAATTGTCCAATTACAACGCTTCCACACCTGAACCAGGATTCCGATTTGGCGTCGTGGCTTTTCCGGCCGACTCCGTCCCCGAACTGTGGTGGTCATTAAACGCCTTTTCATAATCGCGGTGTTGTACCAAAATTCGTTTTCACACTGGTTGACACAGCAGACTTAGGGCACAGAACAATTTTGGGAGACACCATGTTTAACGCAGTCATTGTTGATGCCATTCGTACACCGCTCGGTCGCCGTAACGGCAAATTGAAAGAGTGGCACCCGGTTGACCTCATGGCCGAAACCATGAACGCTCTTGTCGAGCGCACGGGTATTGATCCCGGCATCATCGATGACGTTGTAATGGGTTGCGTCATGCAGACCGGTGAGCAGTCAACCAACATTGGTCGCAACGCAGTGTTAGCCGCTGGTTGGCCCGAAAGTGTTCCTGGTACCACGATTGATCGTCAATGTGGTTCGTCGCAACAGGCCGCGCACTTTGCTGCACAAGGTGTCATGGCTGGTGCTTACGACGTCGTTGTCGCGGCTGGTGTTGAAGTGATGACTCGCGTTCCGATGGGCGCTTCGATGGCCGATGGCAAGTACGGCTGGCCATTTGGTCCGATGGTGAGTGCTCGCTATCAGCCACAAGGTGGACTTGTTCCTCAGGGTGTATCAGCTGAAATGATCGCTGATAAGTGGGGCATTAGTCGTGAAGACATGGATCGTTTTGGTGTGCAGTCGCAATCACGTGCCGCACGTGCCACTGCTGAAGGTCGCTTTGAACGAGAGATCTTGCCCATCAAAGATGCCGAAGGCAACATGATGACCACGGACGAAGGTTTGCGTGAAACCACCATGGAAAGCCTGGCAAAATTGAAGACTGCTTTCCGTCCCGAAGACGAAGGAGGTCGAGTGACTGCTGGAAACTCGTCGCAAATCACTGACGGTGCAGCGGCACTGTTGATCATGAGTGAAGAAAAGTGCCGTGCACTTGGCCTCACACCTCGTGCTCGTTTTGTGAACTTCTCGTTGGCGGGCGATGATCCGCGATACATGTTGACTGCACCAATCCCAGCGACTCGTAAAGTTCTTGAACGTGCCAAGTTGTCAATGTCTGATATTGACATTGTTGAAATCAACGAAGCATTTGCTTCGGTGGTTTTGGCCTGGGAAAAGGAATTCCATCCCAATATGGACATCGTGAACCCCAATGGTGGAGCAATTGCTTTGGGTCATCCGCTCGGATGTTCAGGTGCACGATTGATGACCACGTTGCTCAACGAACTTGAGCGCACCGGTGGTCGTTATGGTCTGCAGACCATGTGCGAAGGCGGCGGCATGGCCAATGCCACCATCATTGAACGCCTTGGCTGATTCTTGATGTTGCATATCGCCATGCTGGCTATTGATTTTGCGGGAGTGATCTGGTTTCTCGGAGCCGTCTTCTTGTTCTTCTTTTTGTGGCGTGTGGGCGTGGGATTGCTGCGAAGTATGACCACGCCACTGCCCGAACCGCCCCCCGAGGGCGAACTACGCAGAGTCAACGTGCGCTACCGATGCAGTTTGTGTGGGGTCGAAATCCGCATGACGATGGCCCCAGAACAAGACCCGGTCCCGCCCCGGCACTGTATGGAAGACATGGATTTCATCGCACCGGTTGAGTGATTCATGGGCAAGTTACATGGCAATCGCCAGGTAACGCGCAAGTTACATCGGTGTGACTATCCCCCGCTTTATCCACAGGCTGGGGAAATGAGGCCTGGAATGAAAAGCCCTGCTCAGAAGGTTTAAATCGCCAGCTCCCTGGCGTTAATGGTATTTGGTGGCAGTAAACAGACCGCCCAGAATAAATCCGAGGCCGAGCACCAAGTAATAGTTACTACGGCCACCCGGAACAGCACCCAAGTAGTACAGCAAAATGATAAGTGCGCCCAGAATGAAGAGGGTGAACATCAAGATCGGGACCCAACGGGGACTGACTTTGACGTACTGGGGAATTGGTGGGGTATAGCGCGTCGATGCTGCGACCCCGTGTTCGTTGTGAGTTGGGGTTCCGGGACGGGACTCGCCGGGGCGAGTGCCCTTGGGAGTCGTGCGTCCGCTTGTTTTCCGTTTCGGAGGTGCCACGAGAGACGAGTGTACGCGCTCAAATGTCGTGCTCCCACACCGACTGACAGGTTTTGCTGGCAGGCTAGGGGGGTGACTCGGGTACTTGTTCTAGATAGTTACGACAGTTTTGTGTACAACTTGGTCCAATATTTGGGCGAGTTGGGTGCCGAGCCGTTGGTTTATCGCAATGATGACCTGACCCTCGACGAAGCCCTTGCGCTCGATATTGACGGAGTGCTGTTATCGCCCGGACCTGGTCGACCCGAAGACGCCGGCATCATCTGCGAGGCAATTGTGCCATTTGCTGAAAAAGGTGTTCCGGTTTTTGGAGTATGTCTAGGACATCAAGCGATTGGTCATGTGTTTGGCGGACAGGTCATTCGTGCACCTCAATTGATGCACGGCAAAACCAGTGAAGTGAATCATCGCAATATTGGTGTCTTTGCTGGCGTGACTAACCCAGTCACGGCAACCCGTTATCACTCGCTGGTTATTGAGCCATCGTCGATGCCTGATTGTCTTGAAGTGACAGCGTCAACTGCCGACGGAATCGTGATGGGTGTGCGACATAAAACGCTGCCCGTTGAAGGTGTGCAGTTTCATCCCGAAAGTATTTTGACTGGTTCAGGTCACGATATGTTGCGCAACTTTTTGCGCAACTGCCAGAAGCCAGCCCACAAATAATTAAGGCGTCGCTGGGGTTGTCGTAGCGGGTGTTGTTGTAGCAGGGGTTGTCGTTACGGGTGCGATCGTTGTAGCAGGGGTTGTCGTTACGGGTGCGATCGTTGTAGCGGGGGTTGTCGTTACGGGTGCGATCGTTGTAGCGGGCACCGTCGTCGTCGGGGCGACAGTGGTTGTTGCTGCAATTGCCTTACCAACTTTGAGAAGCACTTGGCTTCCGGGCGATGACTGGACATTCATACTTGGGTCTTGTGCAATCACGCGACCGTCGTTGGCATTACCCGTAGCGACTTCAATGTATTCAACCTTCACAATGAAACCAGACGATGTGAGCTTGGCCCGAGCCTGAGCCTCGGTGAGTCCCGATACCAACGGAACTGCAACTGTTGCTTGACCTGTTGAGACGTAAATGGTGACTGACGCACCCTTGGTGGTATCGGCACCGATAGTCGGACTGGTGCGTGTGACTCGACTTGACTCAACAGTCGCACTGGCCTCTTCAACAACTGTGATCAAGAATTTGTACGGTTCGCCTTCTAGAACTGAACGTGCGGCTTGTGAAGTTTGGCCTTGAACATTTGGTATCTGAACAACGCCACTGCCTTGACTGACAGTGAGGTCAATCGTTGCTCCACCCAAGACTTGTTCACCAGCTTTAGGAACTGAAGCGATGATGGTGTCGGCCGGGGCTGTGGGATCATTTTGTGGAGTAATGACTCCAATTGTTAAGCCGAGATTGAGCAATGCCGCGCGCGCTTGATCAATTGTCATGCCCGCCAAATTCGGTACGGCCATTGGCGCATTTGAGGGGTTGTAGACAATGGTGACTGTCTCGCCCTCTTTGATTTCTTCGCCAGGTAATGGAACTTGTTTCCACACAACGTTGGTATCAACAGTTGTGGTTTCTTCGGCCACAGGAACAACTTCAAAACCTAGGTTTTTGAGGGTTGTGACTGCATCTTCAAGAACTTGATTGGTGACATCGGGGACGGCGACGGTCGGAGCATTAGTTGAACCACCCGACAATGCCAGGAACGCAACTACTGCACCGATAATCAAGAGAACGGTTGCCGAGATTGCGCCGAAAACCATGGCGGTTCGCTTGCGCTGTAAATCATCAGTCGGAACAACCGCGTTACTTGCGGTGTAACCAGGCGGCATATCTGGATTGGCATTGATTGTGGTGCGTGGCAAGGCGGTGGTCGCCTGAGCACTCGGAATAACGGTTGTTGCTGCGGCGAGATCATCAGTGCCACCGACCATCGGCCCAGTTGTAATCACCGTTGTTGGTGCTGCAGTACCGATAGGAGTGGGGTCGCCATTACGACGGTTAATAGCATCGGCTAAAGCTTGCACCGGAATACCGTCACGGAATCGACGGAGATCGTCGCGAACTGCCTCGGCAGTTGCGTAACGAAGATCTGGATCTTTCGCGAGCAGTCGAGCGACAATTGCTTCAAATGCCCGTGGAACATCAGAGGCCAGTTGATTGAGTGGTAGTGGTGCTTCGTGAACTTGCTTGTAAGCAATGGACACGGGATTGTCGCCCGAGAACGGAACGCGTCCACCGACCATTTCGTACAACACGATGCCGAGCGAGTAAAGATCACTGCGCGGATCGGGTTGACCACCTTGTGCTTGTTCGGGTGACAAGTACGCGGCCGTTCCCATCACTGCACCAACTTGAGTCAAGTTGCTGTCGGCTGCACTACCAAGCGCACGAGCGATACCGAAGTCGGCGACTTTCAGTTGTCCGTTTGAACCGATGAGAATGTTGCCGGGCTTAATGTCGCGGTGAACAACGTTGCCGCGATGAGCAAATGACAACGCTGCGGCAACTTCAATGCCCACTTCGGCAGCTTTCATTGCCGTGATCTGACCAACATCGTGAAGAGCCTCAGCCAAGGTACGACCTGGCACATATTCCATGGCCATGAAATAGGTGTTGTTGCTACGACCCCAGTCGTAGACGCTCACGATGTTGGGGTGATTGAGGTTGGCTGCCGACTGTGCTTCGCGACGGAAGCGTTCGACGAACGCAGGATCGGTGGCATATTCGGGGAACAGAACTTTGATCGCGACAAGGCGATCAAGCAAGATGTCGCGAGCCAAATACACGTCGGCCATGCCACCGCGACCGATGCGCTGTTGCATTTCGTAACGATCGTTTAATATCACTGCGTTGTTGTCCGACATAACTCAAGTCAGGCTACCGAGGTTGATGACCCAGAGACTGTCGCCTCTACCCATGGAGGGGTGCTATTTCGCCCAAAAAGCTATTGAGCGAGCGCGATATCAAGCACTTTTTTGGCCACAGGTCCAGCCAAAGTGCCACCCGTTCCTTCACTGATTTCGGCAGTCGTCCCTTTCAGCATCACGACGATGGCGTATTTGGGTGCTTCAGCGGGAGCGAACGCAATAATCCAGGCATGCGAGCGTTCGGGTTCGCCAGTGGCATTCAACTGAGCCGTTCCAGTCTTTGCAGCAGCCTGAACCCCGTTGGCCAAACTCATGCAACATGAGGCGGTTCCCTCGTTGACGACGCCGACCATCAACTCAGTGAGCAAGCTTGCAGTTGAAGGGGTCATCGGGGTTTTCCAAACCGTCGGAGCGGTTCTTTGAAGCACGCCACCGTCATGGTCGTAGGTAGCGCCGACGACAAAGGGTTTCATCATCACGCCACCGTGAGCAATCGATGCCGCAACCATGGCCATATGTAATGGAACCATTTGGGTATTGCCTTGACCGAATCCTCCGATGCCGAGAAGAGGCAAGTTCTGGGTGAAGTACTCAACATCGCCAAACTGACTACTTGCCGAGCGCGGTAGATCAAAGGGGATCTCTTGACCGATACCGAAACGTTCGGCAGCGGCAACCATTTTCTCAGGACCCAATTCAATTGCTGTGCGTGCGAATGGTGTGTTGCACGAACGTCGGAAAACCTCGGGGAGATCGCCTCCACAGATTTTGTTTCCGTAGTTTTGAATGGGGTCAGTTGTTTGTGGCGGAAGAAATTCGTTTTCATCCACCCATGTGGATTCTTTGGTGATGAGGCCATCGTCAAGCGCGGCAGCGGTTGTGATGACCTTGAAAGTAGAACCAGGCATGTAGCGCTCTTGATATGCGTTTGCGAGCAATGGCTTGCCAGGTATTTCATCGAGATAATTCAAAACATCACCGGCTAGCTCGTTGTCTTGAACTGCAACCGAGTTGGTGTCATATGAAGGCCAACTCCACATTGCTTTCACGGCGCCAGTCGCGGGTTCGATAACGACAACACTTCCTTCGCGATTTCCCAATGCGGCTTTGGCGGCCTGCTGAATGTCAGCATCAATAGTTGTTTCAACCGTGCCAGTGGTGTCCTGCCCATTAAACAAAGAGCGGAAACCTTTGATTTGTTGCTCAATTGTGCGACCGGCCAGAACATCGTTCTGAACCTTCTCAATTTGTGTTGCCCCATACCCGAAAGTGAAATAACCAGTGATTGCCGAATAGAGATCACCTTCGGGATATGTGCGTTGCCAATCAAATTCACTGCCCGCCTCGTTGCGAACCGATGTTGCAATGACGACGTAGTCACTTGTTGTGATATCGCCGCGGGGGTCGTTGTAGTCGCGAACGGTTTGCCGGGTATTACGGGTGTCGGCATCAAGAGTTGGCTTTTGGCCGACCTGAATGAAATTCAGTTGCGCGAACAAAACGACATACAGAACTATTAGCACCACTGCGAGGCGACGAATTCGTTGATTCACGACATCACCTCAAGTTCTTCTGGATGTTTTCTGACGCGCCGTTGAGCAAGTCGTGTGGCAAAACGTTCGCTGAATGTTGCTGAGTCCGCGATTTCCCCGAGGCGACGAGCCGAACTATCACTGACGCGAATGAGCAATGCCAACAA
>JBIKYT010000041.1:0-18516 GCA_044355095.1 Ilumatobacteraceae bacterium | reverse complement strand
GGCGGATCAAAACGACCAATGATTAAGCCAGTGGCGTGCACGAAGTCACCCTAAGACATGAGCCGTATATGGGCAAATCTTTAGGCAGAATAGAGGCATGACTGATGTTTCAACTGTGGCCGCCGCTGGTGCCATCAATGCCTCCAAGATTTATGGAAAAGACGACAGCGAAGTTCGCGCGCTCGATGATGTGACTGTTGATTTTGCACTCGGTCAATTCACCGCAATTATGGGACCGTCCGGATCGGGCAAGAGCACACTCATGCATTGCCTCGCTGGCCTTGACGCACTCACGAGTGGTCAAGTGTTAATTGGTGACACCGATCTGGCACAACTTGATGACAAGCAACTCACATCTCTTCGTCGTGAGAAAGTCGGTTTCATCTTTCAGGCGTACAACTTGATTCCCACGTTGTCCGCACTTGAAAACATCACTCTTCCGATGGACTTAGGCGGAATCAAGCCCGATCAAGAATGGCTCGACACCGTCATTGACAAAATGAATTTGCGCAATCGCCTCAGTCATCGCCCCAGCGAACTCTCTGGTGGTCAGCAACAGCGCGTTGCAGTTGCTCGAGCCCTAGCGAGTCGCCCGCAAATCATTTTTGCTGACGAACCAACCGGAAACCTTGATAGCAAAACTGGTGCCGAAATTTTGGCATTCATGAAGCACGCCGTCACCGACTTGCACCAAACCATCGTGATGGTCACCCACGATCCCGTCGCTGCTGCTTACGCCGACCGCGTGATCTTTTTGGCTGATGGAAAAGTCGTTGACGAAATCAACGATCCGACTGCTGAACTTGTTCTTGACCGTATGAAGAGTCTCGGAAGTTGATGATGACATCCCCTGTCGTTCGACTTACTTTGCGAGGCGTGCTCGCGCGCAAGTTTCGAATTCTCTTAACCATTCTTGCGGTCGTCAGTGGCGTTGCATTTGTTTCGGGTGCATTCATTTTGACTGACAGCGTCAAGGGTGCAATCAATAACTTGTTTGTCGAGTTGCGCGGTGAAGTTGATCTCGAAATTCGCACAGAGATCGCCTTTGGTGATTCTGCGCGGGCCGAACGTGATCCTGTTGACATCTCACTGATGAAAGATATTGCTGCACTTGATGGAGTCCGACTCGTTGAAGCCAATCTCCTTCGCCAAGCCACAATCATCAAGTCCGACGGTGAGCCATTACAAACATCTGGCCCAGCATTTGGTATTAGTTGGACCGGCCCCGACGGACTCGACGGCCGAACACTTCTTGAAGGAGTCGTTCCCACTAAATCTGGCGAAGTTGCCATAGATAAGGCATCAGCTAAACGTGCTGGGTATGTGTTAGGTGACAAAGTCACGCTGGTTGGCCCAATCGGCAAGGGCGAGTTCACACTTGTTGGTCTCACCGGAACTGGATCAACTTCAGGTGGCGGAGGAGCAAGCGTTTCCGCTTTCGACCCGATCACTGCGAATGAGTTTTTAGGCGCTGACAATAAAGCCGACAGTATTTATGTGGGCATCACTGTTGACGCATCCCGCAGTGAAGTTCAACAAGCAATTGAAGAAGTCTTGCCATCGGGCTACGAGGTCATCACCGGCGAGCAATCGGCACAAGAGACTGCTGGCGCGATCAACGAAATCATTGACATCTTTGGCAAAGTTCTTTTGGGCTTCGCGGCAATTTCATTGTTTGTCAGTGCGTTCTTGATTTTCAACACCTTCGCCATCATCGTGAGCCAACGACTACGTGAGCTTGCGTTACTTCGCGCTGTTGGTGCCAGTACTCGACAAATTCACCAAATGATTATCGGCGAAGGTCTAGTTGTCGGAATCATCGCCACCGGTCTTGGCCTTGTCGGCGGACTCGGTGTTGCCAAAGGCATTACTTTTGCATTCAACGCTGCTGGTGCGGCGTTCCCAGCTGCCGATTTGTTGATCTCGAGTCGAACCGTCATCTTGTCTATCGTGATCGGAATTGGCGTCACAGTTGCCGCAGCAATTGTCCCAGCCTTGCGAGCAGGACGCATTCCTCCCGTTGCCGCCATGCGGCCCGAACTCGGTTTCTCGGCCCTTCAACGCAGCAAGCGACTGATCGTGGGTATTGCCACACTCGTATCCGGAATCGCACTCTTTAGCGTCGGACTCTTCGTGCAACCAGGCGGAACTGTCGGAACGCTTGGCGGATCGGCAATTGGTGCAGTGTTGTTATTCCTTGGTGTTGCCAGTTTGTCAACCACCATTGCTGCACCAGTCAGTCAAGTCATTAGTCGCATCTTGCCTTTCCCGCTTCGCCCCATGACTCGATCAGTTCCAGGTCGCCTGGCCAGTCGCAATGCACAACGCACTCCCCGCCGCACTGCTTCAACCGCATCGGCGCTGATGGTTGGCTTGGCTTTAGTGAGCATGGTCTCAGTCGTTGCCTCATCGGTCAAGAAGTCGTTCACCGATCAGCTCAAGGCTTCGGTGACTGCCGATTTCTTCGTGACCAACTTAAGTTTCCAAGGTCTACCAGTGGCATTTGGTGAACGCCTTGCCGAACTGCCCGAACTTGGTTCGGTCAGCCCATTCCGCGCCACCGTGGCGCTTGTCAATGGTGAAGAAAAGCAAATCGGTGCAGTCAAGCCCGAAATGGGAGATCTCGTCGACATTGATATGCAAAAGGGATCAATTGACAGCCTCGCCGACGGCGACATTTTGCTGTACACAGATCCGGCCCGTGATCTCAATGTCGATGTTGGCGACACCGTCGACATCACTTGGCAAAATGGGAAAGAGTCAACGCTGACAGTCGGTGGTATTTACGCGGACTCATCAGTTGCCGGCAACTGGCTCATTGGCCTTGACACTCTCGCTGAAGTTTCGTCAGCCCCACCAGTTGACTTCTTTATTGGTGCAGACATAGCAGAGGGCGTTTCTATTGAAGATGCCCGCGCTGCAGTTGAGAAAGTGGCAGCCGATTTCCCGAGTGCCGAAGTCCAAGATCAAGCCGAATTCCAAAAGAGCCAAGAAGACCAACTCAATCAGTTGCTTTCCATTGTTTACGGATTACTCATTTTCGCGATTTTCATTGCCGTACTTGGAATCGCCAACACCATGGCCTTGTCAGTCTTTGAACGAACTCGAGAATTTGGTTTGTTGCGTGCCGTTGGCATGAGTCGTCGACATTTGAAGCGCTCGGTGAGATGGGAAGCCATCATCGTTTCGGTATTTGGTGCGACACTCGGAATCGTCGTTGGTATTCCGTTAGGAATTTCAGTTGCCATCGCCCTTCCCGATTCGTTCGTGACAGCGACGGTCGTTCCGACTAATACCATCGTGACAATTTTGATTGCATCAATCGTCGTTGGAATATTCGCCGCCATCTTCCCGGCTCGACGCGCCGCCAAGCTTGATGTGCTTGACGCCATCGCAACTCAGTAAGGGTGTCATGTGAGTTTTCAATCTTCTGACCTCACCGCAAGCCAACTTGAGTTCATCCAAGAAAATCACCTGGCGACTTTGACAACGCTGCGCCCCGATGGTTCACCACATGTTGTTCCAGTCGGGTTCACTTTTGATGCCGACAACAACATCGTTCGAGTGATTACGTTTGCAAAGTCAATGAAAGCCCGGCATGCAGCTTTAGGTGGCCGTGCCGTCGTGAGTCAGGTTGATCGCGGCCGTTGGATCACCTTTGAAGGAACAGTACGCCTACGCACCGAAGCCGACGTTGTCGCCAAAGCAGTTGAAGCGTATGCGGGCCGCTATCGCCAGCCAAAAGTTCGCGAAGACCGGGTCGTCATTGAGATCATTATTGACAAGGTGATGGGTCGCGCATAGCGCACGAAGAAATCAACCGAGTTGGTTCAGGTCATCAAATATCTTCCGACGTTTCCGTGCCGCGACCGCATCAGATAAGTACATCAATTCAGCCGGATGACTGGGCGTATGGTCGCCATGCAGAAGATTGTTTGGAATGAGTCGTCGATCAAGCCGACCTTGGCATTCTGGGCACCAATACAAATTGCGCCGCGGATTACCAATAGTTTTGAACTCAATAGTTCCGCGGCACCGAACACATTGCTGGCCATTGCGCCCATACACGGCAGGTGAAGTTTCGTGATCTCTTTGAACAATTCGCGAAGCAGTTTCTATGAGCACTGCACAATCTTCGTAGGAAAGATCGGCCATCTTCGCGTACGGACTTAAACCCACTGCCCATAAAGCTTCGCTACGAGCAACATTTCCTAGACCGCTGACGACCGATTCATCCATCAATACATCAGCGATCATCGCGTCCGCGTAACGGTAACCAAGCAACCGTTGCGTACAGCCAGACAGATCAGTTTTGGGCTGAGAAATATTGGGGCCAACACCGCCCGATTGCGGGTGACGCTTGCGATCGGGTTGACGGTACGTTTCCACAATCGGAGCATCAAAGCACACCGCAACCCAACCTTCGACTTCGATCACGACGCGGGCTCGGTACGTTTCTTTTCGCCACGTCTCGTCAGTGCGATACAAATGCCACTCTCCGCTAAAGCGCAAAGCCGTTGACAACACAATGCCGTCATCCCACTGCACCAATATTTCGCGACCTTTGACGGTGATACTTTCGATCACACTTCTTTCAACCGGAGCCGGCCCGATGGTTGACATCGCATCAAAACGTAGAGTCGGCAAACCCACTAGCGCGGTACGCATTGCCGCTGCAGTGTGAGCAATTTTTCCGCCCAAAAGCACAACCTCATCCTAAGTCACGAGATGCATCTGCACGAAGATGAACAGCGGATATGAGATACCGTGTTGCCCATGGTTGAAAAGAACAGTTTTGAGCCTGGAGACAAAGAACCAATATCTGATTCAGATCACGCCATGCTTGAACGCGCCAGGGCTCGACACGGTGCCGTCGGCGCAATGGTCTTTAGCGCCATGCTCGGAGTCGACAAAGTACTGGGACGCAAACCCAAAGACGAAGGTGCAGTGATCTGGGAAGCATCAGGCGAACCCGAAGATATTGATGCCGATGGCATCTCGATTGACATTGACGATGAGACCAAAGTGGTTTCGCACCTGACGACCGACAAAACTGCTCGTCGCGTGCGCAAGAAACGAACCGTCAAATAAAACCGACCCGTAATGTAAAACCTACTTAGGGAAGTTCGCCAACGTGAGCAAGGCCCAAACGTAGAAGCCGATCTTGCCCACCTGTCATATCGGCGGCAATCTTTGCCGAGGCCGCTTCGGCTGGTGTGAACCAAGCCAAATCAAGTGCCTGCTGGGTTGGAGTGCAATCGCCTGAAACCGGAACCACGTAAGCCAAGCTCACCGCATGATGACGAGGGTCGACGAAACCACTGATATCGGGATCGGGGAAATACTCGGCGATTGTGAATGGCGCAGGGTTAGTGGGCACCTTGGGTAACGCGAGCGGCCCCAAGTCTTTTTCAAGATGACGAATGAGCGCATCGCGGACCCGCTCGCCGTACAACACCCGACCAGATACCAACATGCGACTAATCGAGCCGTCAGACGCCACTCGTAACAACAAACCAACTTGGGTCACCCGACCAGATTCGTCAACCCGAACCGGAATCGCATCGACATACACAAGGGGCACATTGGCTCGCACCGAGGCCAATAACTCTGGACTCAACCACGCAGTTCGGGTATCGATTTGATCACTCACAATGGACAGTTTCTCAGATCAGACCGACAAGTGGGTGGCAAACGATTGTGACGACGACCGTCGGGTCAACCGGGTCGCTCAAATGAGCGACGAGCGCCTTCAACTTGTTTCCAGACAAAGCAGCCCACATGATGATCATTCACGAGCCCCATTGACTGCATAAAGGCGTACATCGTCGTTGGGCCAACGAAACTCCACCCGCGCTTTTTCAGATCTTTCGATAAGGCGATTGATTCTGGAGAGGTCACAAAGGATGACACATCAGCCGCGGTAGGTCGCTTTGGTCGCGATGATGGCGACGGCTCAAATTGCCAGATGTATCTACCTAATGACCCGCACTCTTTGATCAGTTCACGGCAACGTTGAGCATTATTGATTGTGGACTCAATCTTGCCTCGATGGCGGACAATCGAGGCATCGCCCATCAATCGCTCAATATCGGCTTGGGTGAAGCGAGAGACTTTATTGATATCGAAATTCTTGAAGCATCGCCGAAAATCCTCTCGCTTATTCAGAATCGTGCTCCACGACAAACCGCTCTGAAAACCCTCAAGACATAATTTCTCAAAGAGTCGCGAATTGTCGGCAGTAGGAAACCCCCATTCGGTGTCGTGATAGTGCGACATCAATCCGAGTCCTGATCCCCAAGCACATCTCTCTAGATTTTTTGAACTCATACCTCTATCTGCCCTTATCTATCGTCGCCATCTATAGTCAACATATGACACGACGCTGGTCTCGTTGGCACATTCTTATTCTGATCTTGGCTCTGGTGCCCCCATCGTTGATCTTCCTCAGCCCGACAGTGTTTAACCCAAACCTAGTGAACCTCATTGACACGTCAACAGGACCAGAACTGACGGCACCAGTGCCTGAACCAATCATTGATGAACTCGGCAACATGGAAGGTTTGACAAGCGACGAAATCATCGCCCAAGTCGAAAAGCAAAATCTCTGGAATTTAGGCGAAGATACAACGCGATCATTTGACATCATCGCTCAGATTCAGCCCGATCATTCCGTCGTCATCACCGAAAAGATCACTCAAGTCTTTCGTACTGAACGTCGTGGAATTGAAAGATCTATCCCTATTGAGTACAACGGGCTAGGAAGCCGCGTTATTCGGGCGATGCAAATAGCAACGTCTCAAGGAACACCCGATTTACTCGAAATCTCCGATTTGGGTGGTGCTGTCAATGTACGAATTGGCGATCCTGAGATCACCATCACTAATGCCCACACCTACGAACTCAGTTACCAAATTGAGGATGTACTTGTGATCAATGGCGATGTCGCAACGCTGCCCCTTGACGCGATCACCGATTGGCGCCAGTCAATTGATTCGCTGACCTACACCGTCATCGGGCCCAGTGGTCCACTTGACACCCGTTGCTTTCAAGGAGCAATGAATACACAGAATCCTTGCGACGAAAACACGCCAACCCCTGACGGTGCAAAATTCTCAGCCAGCAACCTCGCACCCAATAGTGCATTCACTGTCGAAGTTGACTTTCCGAGCTCTGCATTTGACGCAACGCCAACATTGATCAGCCGATCACAAGCAGTTCCAACGGCAGTGATTGCGATTGCGTTGATGTACTTCACACTTGTCGCGGCAGTCTTGATCAACCTCACGCGTTACCGTCGCCAACGCGCAATGGCGATTGCTGGAATTAGCGAGACTTTTTCGGGCCCGATGTCGCTTGACCTGGCTGACCGCATGCAACGGCCAATTTTGCCACCGCCTCCGCCAGGTTCGCTATCAATTCTGCCAACAACTACTTCACAAGAAATGCCCGTTGAGTTTGTCCCACCAGTGAACTTAGACCCCGCTTGCCTCTTACGAATGAAAGAAGGCAGCAAAGTCAATGTCAGTCGCATGCTGGCTTCAACATTGGTTGATCTTGCTGCCGATGGAGTGATCTCGCTGACTCAAGTCAATCAGGTGTGGGTCGTTGGCCGCATTGATCAGCCGCCGCGTCAGGTGAAAAGTTATGAACTCACCTTGCTGAACGCATTGCTTGGCGACCAAAACGAGGCTGCACTTTCACAGAAAAACTCTGCACTGTCAGCAAAAGTAAAGACCTACGTCCAACAAGTCGACGATCAACTCCGAAGCCTCGGCTTACTCACCGACAAAACATTGAACGCTGGATCCATCCCCCGGAGTGGAAAAATTGTGGCTCGCGCTGCACTCTTTGGAACGATCATTATTGCCGCCATCTTTGCTGCCGGAGTTGGCTCGGGTTCGAACACCTTGAATTTCTTCCTTCCGGCGGGGGCAATTTTCATCGGTGGCGTCTTCCTCGCCTATGGTCGTCTCAGTCATTCCGGTCAGATCGGCTCGTTCACGAGTCGTGGTCTCGGCACGGCCGTGCGTGCCGAAGGTTTTGAACGCTTCTTCCGCGAGAGTGAAGCAGCTCATGCTCAAGCCGCCGAACGTATGGGGTTGATGCGCGAGTACATGGGTTATGCAGTGGCATTTAACGCAGTGAACTCATGGGTCAATGCCATGCCCAAGGCACAGCTCGAGCAATGGAACATGAGCACTTCGCCCTTGTTGTTTGCGACCCTGCCAGACCAGCGAATTTGGAGTAACGCGACGACGACCGCGTACACCCCAATTCGTACAGAAAACTCGAGCGGTTTCAGTTCTGGAGGAGGCTTCAGCGGCGGAGGCGGCGGCTTTGGTGGTGGCGGCGGCGGAAGCTGGTAACTACCGCTTCGGTGATTCGCCTGCAATCGTTGTTCGCCGTAGCTCACGACGAAATCCCGCATAATCATTCAAGGCGACGTGTTGCGTTGAACGGTTGTCCCAAATAACTACGTCTCCGGCCTGCCAGCGATGCCGATACATGAATTTCACGTCTGTTGTATGCAAGTGCAAAAACGACATGAGTGACTGCGCTTCATCGTGTGGCATGTCCTCAATATCGCGCACATAAGCCCGATTGAAATACAAAACTTCCCGACGAGTTTCGGCGTGTCGCGGCACCAACGGGTGAACCTGACTTTCGTTGGCCGACTCATCGCACACAATGTTCATGCCACTCATCCCGGTGTGCAGTGCCTGCATTTTTGGTGAGTAAGCATCGCGAGCTGAATGAACCGCATTCAATTCACGCAGACGATCTTGCATGGGCGCATGTAGGGCATTCCACGCCGCCGTCATTGATGCAAAACAGGTGTCTCCACCCCAGGTTGGGACATCGACTGCCGACAAGATTGTGAACGATGGGGGCTCTGCTTGAAACGAGAAGTCCGAGTGCCACGCCCCACCAAAATTGAAGGCAGACCCTTCGTCGGCCTCTTTGACGACCCGAATGACCTCGGGGAATTCCTCCATCGTCGCAATGAAGGGAACCTCACCAAATGGTCCAAGACGTCGAGAAAAAGCGCTCTGTTGTGCCGGTTCCAAGGACTGACCACGCACGACTAAGACTTCATGCTCACAGATCAGAGCCCGTAATTCTGCAAGATCAGGATCGCTCAGACTGGCAAGATCAATTCCTGAAACTTCAGCGGCAAATACTCCCGTCAATGGTTGGGCTTTGATTGGCATAAGTCAACCCTAACTGTTCTAAGGTTTAGCCATGACCGCGTTAGAGATTCCAAGATTTGGTGAATTGCTGAGCCCATTCATTTCGCAGGTCCCCGACGGTACTCGTCCTCGATTCTTGGCATTGCTCGAACGTGGCGCCGCCAATCGTTACCGCATGTGGGCCGAACAACTTCCCGCACATGCCACGGTTCTTCTTGAGTGCGCCGAAAGCGAAGACGAGATTGCGAATCGTATTGAAGGAGCCTTTGCTCTCGACGAATCGTTACGCGACGAACTACTCGCCCCTCTTCCTCAAGCAACACAGACCTACTACGACGCGTTCGCCCCGTACGACATTTGGGATCAACTACGCATTCAGGCCAATGCCGAACGTCAAGGTGCTCATGCGTGGCGATCAATTGCCGCCCATCATCCCGATGCATTTGTGGTTGAGGTCTTGCATTCGTGTTCAGCACTCGAAGAACTGAGCGCCGATGCTCTCGACGCGCTGATTGCCGCTCACGCACCATCACGCTGACTACGACACGCTGATCAAGAACTAAGATTCATCTTTATGCCTTTGAAGCGCCTCTTTCGTACGCTTCAATTTGCCACCTTGCTCATGTCATCAACGTATGGCGTGATGTTCACGATGCTCGATGATTACCGCGACCGGTACGGATTGAGTGAATCGCAACTTGGTTTTGTTTTGGCAACCGGTTTCTTTTCCGCATTTGTGAGCCAAGTATCTCTCGCTCCATTAGCCGATCGTGGTCGTGCCAAGACCTTGATGATGACTGGTTTCATTTCCGTCATCGTCGGTTGCCTCTTCATGGCTTTTGGCCAGACCTTCTTCCTGCTCTTTATCGGTCGTCTTTTGATGGGCATCGGTGGCGGCATGTCGCTTCCCGCGCTTCGAAAAATTGTGATTGTTTCTGACCCCGAAAATCTGGGTGGCAATATTGGCAAGTTGCTGAGCGTTGACATCGCTGGTTTCGCGCTCGGGCCAGTCATTTCAGTATTAACAGTCGACACCATCGGTATTGCCGCGCCGTTCGTCATCATCAGCACTGCAGTTTTCGTTGTGACCGTCATCTTGAGTCGTGTTGAAGTTCCAGAAACCTCATTTTCAGATCGACCTGCCGAACGTCTTGCGTTTGACTTACTCAAGATTCCTGCCGTATCGGGAGCAATACTGATCGGTATCTCATTGTTCTTTATGATCGGAACCTTTGATTCGCTGTGGTCAATCATGATGGATGATCTTGATGGACCGGAATGGATGGCCAACGCTGGCGTCAGCTTGTTTGCGCTTCCCATGATTTTCCTCGGCCCCATTGGCGGACGGCTTGCTCAAAACAAAGGCGCCTACCGAGTTGGCGCGATCGGAAGCGTCATCGGTGGAGCGTGCATGGTCATGTACGGATTACTGCCGAGTCCGTACCTGATGATGGGAGTCTTCCTTTTGCACATCATCAACGACGGCTTCACTGTGACGAGCTCGGGAGTCGCAATTGCCCAAGCCGCTCCTGCTGAACGTCAGGCCGGAGCACAGGGCTTACTGGGCGGCCTACAAACTCTCACTGGTGGCATCGCCGCGACATTTGCCGGATGGAGCTACGACCACCTCGGGCGCGGCCCAACCTTTTCGATTACTGCAATTGTGATGGTGCTACTGGTCATTTTTGGTTTGGCATTAGCGGGTTCCGAGCATCGCTCAGCACCCGTTGCTGTGCCAACATCTTGATCATGGGTTTGCGTGACGGTGACGGCTGGGTATTTTGCAATTGTGGCTATCGCCATTGGGGACTTCATGGCGCCGCCGGATTATTGATGGTGCGCTTCGATATGGGTGAACCACACGTGTTGCTGCAACTCCGCGCCGCCTGGACTCACGGCGGCGGTACCTGGGCTATTCCTGGGGGCGCACTTGATTCACACGAAAACTCCATTGAGGCCGCTGTTCGCGAATCTTACGAAGAAGCCGGAATTGACCCGCGCTTCTTGGATGTCAAAGATGTTTATTCAGATGACCATGGCAACTGGCGCTATGACACCGTGATTGCTCATGTCACTGGCGATGTCGGAGCCCATGAAGCGAACTACGAAAGTGACGAAGTTCGGTGGGTCGGACTGTCGACTGTTGAAGGATTTGATTTACACCCCGGCCTGCGTAGTTCGTGGCCCCATGTATTGCCGAAGCTTGTTGCTTCACTACCAAATGAAGGATGAATTATGGGACAGCACATCAGTTACGAACTCGAAGGCGTGACCTACATCGGTTACCTTGCGCTTCCCGAAGGCAATGACACGGCCCCAGGAGTTTTGGTCTGCCATGAGGGTCCCGGAATTTCAGAGAACACCTTCACCAAGGCTGATCGTTTAGCGGCCCTTGGCTTTGTGGCGTTCGCTCTTGATTATCACGGCGGTGGCAAGATGGTGCCACTTGAAGACATGATGACCAAATTGATGGCACTCATCACGTCACCTGATGAAACACTCAAACGAGCCAAGGCTGGACTCAATGTTTTATTGAGCCAACCCCGCGTCGACACTTCTCGTATCGCAGCAATTGGTTACTGCTTCGGCGGAACGATGTGTCTTGAACTCGTTCGCACCGGAACCGACCTCGCCGCCATTGTTGGCTTCCACTCGGGCCTCAGCACCTCAAGCAAGGTTGCTCCTGGTGCGATCACCGCAAAAGTCTTGGTGTGCATCGGCGCCGATGACCCAATGATTCCGCCCGATCAGCGCATTGCGTTCGAAAAGGAAATGACTGATGCACAAGCCGACTGGCGTATGAATGTGTACGGCGGCGCACAGCACAGTTTCACCAACCCTGGAGCCGATGGTTCACGTCCCGGAGTGCTCTACAACAAAAACGCCGATGAGCGTTCGTGGCAAGCCATGCGCGATATCTTCGCTGAAGTTTTCTGAACTATTTTTCAACGCAGGTATTACGCAATGTGCCGATGACTTCGGCACCGCTATCAATGACGTCCCCGACTTTCAGGAACTGACCACGTGCTGCACCAACACCATCGGGTGTGCCCGTAAAAATGATGTCGCCAGGTTCGAGCGTACAAATGCTCGAGAGATACGAAATCAAGAACGGGATATTGAAAATGAGATCGGTTGTACGGGCCTCTTGCATGCGTTGACCCGCCACATCGCACCAGATACCGATGTCATCGGGGTTACTGAACGAATCAACTGAAGCAATCACTGGTCCGATGGGACCAAAGCTGTCAAAGCTTTTACCCAAACTGAACTGCGGAGGCTTCCCAGCCATTTGCACCATTCGATCACTGATGTCTTGCCCAAGAGTGATACCAGCAACATGGCTCCACGATGATGACTCAGAAATGTTCTTGCCGCCTTTGCCGATCACCACAACAAGTTCAACTTCCCAGTCAACAGCGGGACCAGACAACACCACGTCGTCAGTCGGTCCAACTAAACATGACGGGAACTTAGTGAAGGTCAATGGTGTCGGCGGAACCTCCATTGCCGACTCGCTTGCGTGTGAACGATAGTTCAGACCGATTGCAAAAACTTTCTTGGGGCTCGGCACACACACGCCAATCGCCCCGCTGACTGGTGAACCTCCAGAGCGAGCCTTGTCACTCGCCGAATGCAACTCGCTAAATCGTGCGATCGCATTCATCGGATCGGCCAAAGACTCATCACCAACCACCTTGGCAAGATCATGAAAAACACCATCGACTTCAATGACTGAACGATTATTGATAGTGGTGAGACGAAACATAGATTTTCCGTTCTTGCAGACAATTGGGACAGTGGTTACTCTAACAATGTGACTGTCATTCCGAGATTTCCAGCTAGTGCTGCCGCTGAAGACATCGCCCAAGCCGTACAGACCGTCGGATGCGCCATTATCGAGAACTTGGCCTCGACTGAACTTGTTGATCAAATTCTGCACGAAATGGCGCCCTACATTGACGCCACGCCATACGGCAGCGAAGACTTCACTGGTCGTACCACCAAGCGCACTGGTGCACTTCTTGCTCGATCACGTTCGTCGGTTGAAATGGTGGCTCACCCACTTGTTTTAGACGTCACCAAGAAAATTCTCGGACCCCATGCCGACACGTTCCAACTTCATCTCACCCAAATCATCAATATCGGACCAGGCGGTCAGGCCCAAGGATTGCATCGCGATCAGTGGTGTTTCAATATGTTCCCGTTCCCGGCCGACATGGACGTCGAAGTTTCCACCATTTGGGCGCTTGACGACTTCACCGAAGAAAATGGCGCGACGCGAGTTATTCCAAACAGCTTGCTTGATCCGCCAGCTGCCGTTGCCGACACGCACCGCACCGTTGGCGCCACGATGCCAAAAGGTTCAGTTGTTATCTACACCGGCCGCACGATTCATGGTGGTGGAGCAAATCAATCAGCGAACATCCGTCGAGGATTGAATGTTGATTACATCCTCGGTTGGTTACGTCAAGAAGAAAATCAATACTTGTCGTGCCCACCTGAAGTCGCACGAACTCTTCCCGCTCACGTACAAAAGTTGGCGGGCTATGCACTTGGCTCATACGCATTGGGCTATCAAGACGACATTCGTGATCCCTTCGCAGTTCTGAATGGACAAGATGGCGGATCATCTTTTGGCGGGTTAGATACCGCAATTCCCACGCTTGACCAGCAACAATGAATCGATGACTTCGCAGATCCATGTAGGCGCTGATCGTCCAGCGCCGTATCTACCTGGCCTCGATGGTCTGCGCGCACTCTCGGTCTTAGTGGTCGTGGCATTTCATAGTGGCGTGATTGATGGTGGTTGGATTGGCGTTGATGTTTTCTTTGGCATCTCCGGCTTTTTAATTACCGGGTTGATGGTCGCCGAACACGAGCGCAATGGAACTGTTGCACTCGGTGCATTTTGGATGCGACGTCTTCGCCGCTTAGTACCAGCTCTCATTGTCTTGCTTGGACTTGTTGCGATTCTCGTACAACTCAATCAAGTTGAGGTCACCGCACGGAATATTTGGGGAGCACTCACCTACTCAACGAACTGGGTGCACATATTCGGTGGAACGAGTTACTGGGATAACTTTGCAACACCAGATCCACTACGACACTTGTGGTCACTCGCCATCGAAGAACAGTTTTATGTGGTGTGGCCCATTGTCGCTTGGTATGTCTTAAAGCGCCGTTCACCTTTGACTCTCGGCAAAGTTGCATTGTTTGGTGCTGGCATTTCAGCGATTGTTCAAGTGGTCGGAATTCAGGCTGGCCTTTCGATTGATCGGGTGTACCAAGGAACCGACACGCGAGCGGTTGCATTTCTTATTGGTGCAGCGATCGCAACCCGAGGTTGGCCACCAAAGAAACTGTCTCTGCCATCGTGGTTGTTGCCCGCTTTTTCACTGGTTGTTTTAGTCCCAGCAGCCATCTGGTTGCCTGGTGACCGTGACTGGGTTTTCTCTGGCCCCCTCATTGTGATTTCATTTGCGGGAATCGCCGCAGTTGTCTATAGCACCACTCAAGAAAATCGCCTCCTATCATCATCCGCATTGCGACTTATCGGTCGTTGGAGTTACGGCATCTATCTATTTCATTGGCCACTCGTTGTTTCGCACAAGTTTGATGACCTGAATAGTGTCGTCCGTTTTGTTGTGGTCACCGCATTATCGATTGTCTTGGCGGGCTTGTCGTACCGCATTGTTGAATCACCTATACGCAATCGCCGACTTTCACGCGTCGGCTTACTGCCTATTTCGGTCGTTGCAGTTGCCGTCGTTGTCGTGAGCCTCGTCGTTTCGACACCCACCGCACCCGCACTTGATGCTGATGTCACTCTTGCGCCCCGACCAATAAGTTCTGATTCTGTTCCCAGCGATCAACTGCAACGAGTCATGGTGTTCGGTGATTCTGTCCCCGCCGTCGCCGCCGATGAATTGCAAGCCGAAGCCGAAAATCTTGGTGTTGAAATAGAAGTACGTGCTGATCCCGGTTGCGTGCCGTCAGAAGATAAGAAAGATCAATACGGTAAACCCGAATGCGTGACGTTCTTGCAAGGCACTCGCGCTCGCGCCGAAGAACTTGATATTGATACAGCGATCATTTGGTGGGGTGGAACTGGTGCTGGATTCGTTGAACAAGGAACGCCGTATTACTTTTGTGAAGCCAATGCTCAACAGTTAACTCGCGATCGCATTCGTCGCCTAGTCGCTTACTTTGATGGAGTCGCCAGCAACATCGTTTTGGTCGCGCCAGTCCCCCGTTTGGATCAGACTGCAAAAGATGTTGAGGGTACAGAGTGCGAGATCATCGCTTACGACGACGTTGGGGCCGAACTTGGGATCAAAGTTGTACGGCTACGCGATGATGTGTGTCCGTCGTACCCCGATGATTGCGATCGCATCTTCCGTTACGACGGCCTGCACTACAACGACGAACCCGCCACCCAAGTCGCCAAAATAGTCCTATCCGCCCTGTGATTCTGGTGCAGAATAGTTGCGTTTTTCGCAACAATTCTGCACCAGAATCACGAGAGGAATGTGAGTTGGTCAGTGGTTTTGATGGTGCCGGGTCTGGTGACCTTGGCGTAGACACCAACATTCTGATTGAGGTCGCGCACGATGTGTCGCAAGATGGCGCGATCGGCGGGAAGATCATCGCCGACCTCTCGGGTCACCATCACGCAACGCGGACACGCTGACTGAAATTCAATTTCGCAGTCACCAATTCGAGCGGTCTTTCCAGCCCACGAAAATTCGGGATGACCCGTCTGATCACCAGTATCAATCACCAAACTCGGGCGGAAACGTCGAATATCAATCTGTGAATCTGGCAAGGCCTCTTGCATCGACCGCAACGCAGACGTGCTCATGATCATCAATGGCCAACAGTCGTGATATGTGCCTGGCGGCGACTCAAACTCAATCACTTCAGGTGGGAAGACGGAAAAATCAGGAAGCGGTTCATCAATGTCGCGCCCGAAAACATTGCGTAACTCTTCCATCATGTCGTCGCTACTTGGGGCTCCACGACGGAAGTGATCGAGATCTGATGCTGGACGCAAATGTTCAAGCTGAACTGGCACGCCAATTGCTTCACTGATCGCTGTGTGTACATCGCTGTCGTCACTGCGAACGACGCGACCATTTGGCAATGAAATCGCCACATCATCAGAGCCTTCGACAAACGAGGCCGACAACTTCATCAAGCCACCAAATTTTTTGGCACCCCGAATACCGCCGTTTTCAAGATCGCGAACAGCCCACACACGATCGCCAACGAGACCTAACTCGCTGACAGAACATTCATCAACTGTTGCTCCCACCATTGATTTAACGGGATACACCCAAATCTGCGAGAGCGGAAGTTGCGTCATGAACGAATGGTACCGACCTTGAGATCCTTGAACGGCATATTCTTGTCCACCATTGGTTCACGGGGCAGACCAAGCACGCGGTCGCCAATGATGTTGCGCTGAATCTCGTCGGTTCCACCGGCGATGTTCGACTGGAAGCTCGACAAGATGTAGCGCGCCCAGTTTTCACCGCGGCCTTCACCCTCCCATGCATCACAATCTGCGCCGACAAGGCGGTTGATGAGCGGACGACTGAAACGAGCGATAACTGCGCCGTGCAACTTGCCGAGCGAGCCACCAGGACCAGGCACCTTGCCGGCCTTCATTTCGGCACGAGTACGCATCGAGACCAATGACTTGCAGGTTTCTTCGCAGTACAACTTCATGAGTTCTTGGCGAATCACCGGATCACTCAACTTGCCATTGTTCTTCGCAACGTCGATCAAACGATCAGCCAAGTTGTGAGTGACACCGCTTGATGAACCAGTTCCGATGGCAACGCGCTCGAACATGAGCATGGCGGTCGCCTGGTTCCAGCCGTTGTTGAGTTCGCCGAGCAACCATGACTTGGGCGTACGCACATCAGTCAAGAAGATTTCGTTGAAGTGGCTACCGCCGTCGATCTGGTGAATCGGACGAATCTCAACACCAGGAGCCTTCATGTCAATGATGAACATTGAAATACCCGCGTGCTTGGGTGCGTCGGGGTTGGTGCGGGCAATCACGATTCCGTAATCGCTCACGTGAGCAAGAGTGGTCCAAACTTTCTGACCATTGAGCACCCACTCATCGCCGTCGAGCTCGGCCTTAGTCTGCAAGCTCGCGACGTCTGAACCGGCGCCGGGCTCAGAGAACATCTGGCACCACATCGTGCGGGCGGCAATGTTGTCGGGCATGAACTGACGCTTCTGCTCTTCGGTACCGAACTGATTGAGCATTGGCAAGCACATGCCATGGCTGATGGTCAATTCAAATGTCATGTCGGGGAACTTGCCGTACTCTTCGCGATAAATTCGATCGTGAGCACGAGTCATTCCTGCACCACCATGCTCTTTGCCGTACACCAAACCAGCGAGACCGGCTTCGACAAGTGCACTCTGGTACGTCTTGGCGATTTGCACCGAAGAATCGTTGCGGCGACCTATTCCAGAGGCATTCTTTTCCAGGAACTCGCGAACTTGCACGCGGAAAGCCTCGGCTTGGGCGGGGGTCAGGGCATCGTCAATAGTTGTGTTGCTCATGAAGCCATTCTGCCATTGTGTCCAGTCCTAAGACATAACTGAGACCAGAAGTCATAGACGCTGTACGGTTCGGCTATGGAATCTCCTGTCTTTCGCCATGTGGTCGTTCGCCATATAGATGACTGTCCGATCGAAGAATGGACCAGTCCCACCCGGGGCTCGGTGCGCTGGTGGGAGCTGTTTGGCGGCGATGCCACCGCGACCAATGAAATGACCGTCGGAATCGCCGAGGTACCGGTTGGCGCGACTCCCCCACCAAGAGGGCATTCGCACGATGCCACCGAGATTTACGTGATTTTGTCGGGCGAGGGCGATGTCGTCATTGAAGGCAACTCAACGCCCGTTCGTGAGGGCTCGGCAGTGTGGATCCCCGAAGGCTTCGAGCATTACGCCCATAACACGGGCTCGGTGCCACTGCGGTTGCTGTACATGTTTGCCCGCGACAAATTCAGTGATGTCACCTACTCATTTCCTGGCGAAAACTAAGGAGTCAAGAAATGGCACCAGCAATCAATCTCATCGATCCCGAATACTTCGCGGCTCACGGTCATCCGTGGGACCAATATGAATGGCTGCGTGCCAACTCGCCTGTCTTTTGGCATGACGAACCAGATGGTCCCGGTTTTTGGGCCATCACCAAATACGACGACATCCGTGCCATCAGTCGGACTCCCAAAATCTTTAGTTCGTACGAAACCGGCGTGATGTTGCCCGACCCTGATCCGATGGGACT
>JBIKYT010000104.1:0-5560 GCA_044355095.1 Ilumatobacteraceae bacterium | reverse complement strand
AATTATCTAAGTCGCAGATTGCACTCGGTCGTCGACTTGAGGGTAGAAAAAATGCTGAACTTGCCAGCTCTCTAGCACGCGATAGCGCTGACGCAGAGTCAGAAGCTGAAGCGGTCATGCAATGGGCCGCTCGAAGCGACTTCACTCCCGATCGCTCCCCCGTCATCTCGGCATTTGAAGCAATTGACCTCAACAAGTTGTCACCCAACACGCGAATCAAACTTCTGAGTGCCTATTCTCAAGCAGTTTTACTCGTGCCGACCGAAGAACATGTCTCCATCAACTCTGGTTCTGAATTCATTACTTCATTTGGCAATAACCCTTCCGAAAATGTTCGCCCCGATTCCACCGATTCTGTTGCATGGAATTGGACATCAATGCAACTCATGCTCGGCGATTGGCAACCGAAGCACGAGATGAATCTTTTGCGAATTTAGGACTCGAGATAGAACCCGAGACACGCATCCAATCATTAATCGCCTGGCGCGAATCACACCGTTCGCCGGACTTTCTTTCCCAACGACTTACCGCGACCGAGAAGGCTGTTGACCTCGCACGATCCAACGGAAAACATCACGAATCTGCCCACTTTTGTCACATTCTGGACTTGATGGAGAGTGGAGACTTTGCCCGAGCAGATCTTGAAATTCAGCAATTGCGCTCTCTCGCGAACGCCGGAGGTTCATTTATCGCACAGTGGTGGAGCGGCTTCCTTCACACAAGTCGGCTTATCTCACGTGGGAAATTTTCTGAAGCTGGCCTAGAGGCGCGACATGCATTTGACAGAGGACAGTTAGCTGACGAACCTGGCCGACTTGTGATCATGCTTGAGCAACAAACCTTGGTCATGATTGAGTCAATTATCCCGCCAGAACTCTCAGCAATGTTTCAAGGTCAAACCACGTTGCTGGCCAATCACTACGCACGCGCACTGGCCGCGCTGGCCAATGCATCGCTGGGAAATAATGTCACCGCCGAGCAATACATCACCGATACCTTAAGCATCTTCGACGATTCTGAAAAGGAAGCTGCGTGGCTAACCACAGTGACCATGTTGGTCGAAACCGCTCACCTTGTGAAGCGTTACGACATTGCTTCACGTGGGGTTGATCTTCTCGAGCCATATTCTCGGCAACATGTCACTTACATTGGCAACACGATTCGAGGCCCAGTGCGGCGCTACTGCGGGCTTGCCAAACATGCCGCTGGCGACCTACGCGGAGCCATTGACGATTTACTCATGGCCCGAAATGAATCACGCCGCATTGGAGATCATCTATGGGACCTCGCGTGCTCGGTTGATATTTTGGAGGCCCTCGCCGAGGGCGACCCACATCGCGCAATCGACCTAGTTCCCGAAAGCATCATCGTTGAAGCCGAAGCCAGCGAGATGAAATGGCGGGCTCATCGTGGCCGAGTGGCTTTGACAAAAGCACGCGCCTCGCTCGCACGAGAACTGGGCCTCTCGCCCCGACAGATCGATGTTTTGAATGGCCTCTTGAAAGATCTCACCATCAACGAGATTGCCCAGAATCTCGGATTCAGTCATTCGACCGTCCGTCAGGACTCGATCGCAATCTATAAAACTCTCCACATTGCTGGTCGAGCAGCAATCACCACGCGTGCCCGTGAGTTGCATCTACTCTAGTCAGTCATGATCTTCCAATATTGGGGAGCCACCGCGGAAGAGATCAATAGTTCTGTGGTCGGAGACGACCTGTGCAGCACTGCAACACTGGTCGCAACACGATCAATCACTATTGGCGCTCCGCCTCAGGATGTCTTTCCTTGGATTCGACAGATGGGCTTTGGCCGAGCCGGTTGGTACAGCTACGACTGGCTCGACAATCTTGGCCGTAAGAGCGCGAGCACTATTCACGACGAATGGCAAACAGTTGAATCGGGAGACAAAATTCCTGCTGGTCCGACTTCATTCACTGCAACCATTGTTGACGCACCGCGTCACTTTGTTCTTGAGATTCAATCGCTGGGCAAAAAGTCTCCCAAACTACATTTCACCCTCGCTTACGAATTACGTGATGACCCGCAGGGAACTCGTCTAGTGACACGCATGCGGTCTCGCGTCAACCTTCCGCTGGGTTCGCTGTTCGAAAAGCTCATCCTTGGACCAGGTGATGGAATCATGCTGCGACGCCAGTTGCTCAATATCAAAAAGAACGTCACGCTCCGTAATTAGCTCTGCGTCTTCCTACTCTGCAGGTATGCGAGTTACTCTCTGTAGTGATGACTAACAAACAGATCCGCGTCGGCCTACTCGCCTATGGCGCAATCGGACACGAACACAATCTCGCAGTCCAAAACACCATCGGTCTCGAACTCACGACTGTTTGTGACATGAACCCGACCCGAGTTGCCGCTGCCCTTGAACTTGCGCCACAGGCAACAACTTTCAGCGACGCAACAGAAATGCTGAATTCAAATCTTCTTGATCTTGTTGTTATCTCAACTCCGCCAAACACCCATTTCCAGTGGGCAAAAGAATCTCTGTCGCGCGGCATTCATGTTGTTCTAGAAAAGCCCATGGCCCTCACTGCCGATCAATGCGACGAACTCATGACACTTGCGTCGAGCAAGAACCTCATGCTTGTGGTGTACCAGAACCGCCGATTCGATGATGACTTTGTCACCATGCGCGAGATCATTCGATCCGGCGAAATCGGCGATGTGTATCACTACGACAGTTTCGTCGGAGGGTATTCACGGCCCTGCGATTATTGGCACTCAAACGCCGAAGTATCTGGCGGAGCAATCTTTGACTGGGGAAGCCATTTCCTCGATCAGATTCTGAACATCATTCCTGATGATGTAGCTCATGTCAGTGGCCAAAACCACAAGCGCGTCTGGACCCATGCAACAAATGCCGATCACGCACATGTCACGGTGACATTCACGACTGGCAAGCAGGCAACATTTGTTCATTCCGATCTTGCCGCGGCTCGCAAGCCCAAGTTTTATGTGTTGGGCACGCAAGGAGCAATCATTGGTGATTGGGATCCTGCGGGCGAACCAGCAGTCGCCGACTTGCCTGCGATTCTCACAGTGCATCGAGCCGATGGCACATCACGTGTCGCACCGTTGCAACCGCTCGCGCCCCACGAATTCCATCGGTCGATTGTCGAGTTGATCAACAACGGAGCTCCGATGGAAGTAAATGCCTTACAATCGCGCAATGTTGTGGCGATTATGCAGGCAGCAGAACAATCAGCCGTACAAAATGCCCTGCCGGTTGTGCCTGCGATTCGGCGGTCATAGCAAGTGTCTGTGAACTGGGGATTCCTTGGTGCTGGTTTTGTTGCCAGTCGAGGTCTCGCCCCAGCAGTTCACACGTCTCGCGGCGCAAACCTGTATGCGGTTGCCAGTCGCGATGAGCAACGGTCTGCAACTCTCGAACCAGAGCGAGTTCATGCAACATACGACGACCTCTTGGCTGACGAACGCGTTGACGCGGTGTACATCAGTTTGTCGAACGGACAGCATCTTGAATGGGTGACAAAGTCGCTCCAGGCCGGCAAGCATGTTCTCTGCGAAAAACCACTCGGGCTCAATGCAACCGAGACAGAAGCAGTGTTTGAGTGCGCGTCACGTCATGGCCGCCTACTTGTTGAAGCAGTGTGGGGCCGATGGCACCCTCGATTCGCCCGCATGGTTGAAGTAGTCGCCAATGGAGCCATCGGAAACATAGATCACATCGAGACTGCATTTACATTTACCTCAGAGATGACCGACAACTATCGCCTCAATCCAGCAATGGGTGGCGGAGCCTTACTTGACGTCGGTTGTTATCAGGCCCACGCTTGGGTGGCACTCACGGCTGGCGCAACCAACCTCGAGATCATTGATCTTTCGCGGGTGATTGGTCCAACGGGCATTGATCTGACCACTGATGTCTCGGTCCGTATCAACAAGTCAGTAACTGCCCACGCAGTGAGTTCATTTGTGTTGCCCAGCCAGCAACAATTTATTGTTCGGGGGTCACTCGGTCAGATCAGCACCGAAGTTGGCGAGTCGTTCACAACTTGGAACGAAGCTTGTTCCCTACGAATCAATGACGTGATCGAAGAGTTCCCTGTAACGAATGCATTCGTCGAAATGGTCGAGAATGTCAGTCACGTCATTGATGGTGATCAAGGTTGGATAGTTTCGAGCGCAGATTCAATTCGCGTCGCCCACATTCTCGACACCATCGCACGTCATCCGTAAACCAATCAAGCGGCATTTCAAGCGTTTGTTAACCCACCCTTCTTTTCAGAGAATCTCCCATCTGTAGAGTTTGGTTCTATGAAAACTGTTGGACTCGTTCTCTACCCGCAATTCACAGCCCTTGACATTGTTGGTCCATTTCAAACATTGGTTGATGTGCCTGGACTTGATGTCTTTTTCGTAGCCGCACAAAAGGGTCCCGTTGTTGACCACTCTGGAAAATTCTCCCTCGAAGCAACGCATTCATTTGACGACATTGACTCATTGGATGTCGTCGTCGTGCCAGGTGGATTTGCTGATCGCGGTATCGATTCCACAAACAACGTCGTGCAGTTCATCAAAAAAATTCACCCCACAACCACATGGACCACGAGTGTCTGCACTGGCTCGATCTTTCTAGCTCATGCCGGAATTCTGAACGGACTGACCGCCACGACCCATTGGGCCTCATACGACCGATTACAAGAACTTGGTGCAATTCCTACCGAGCAACGCGTAATCAAACAAGGAAAGATCATCACCGCTGCCGGAGTTTCTGCCGGCATTGATATGGGTCTTGTTTTAGTCGCAGCGCTTGAAGGCGAAGACATGGCCAAGTTGATTCAGCTTGCCATTGAATACGATCCGCAACCACCGTTTGATTCTGGAGCGCCGTCAAAGGTCACTCCCGAATTCAAAGAGTTTGTGTTGAGTATCTTCAGTAATCCGAATCGCTAGAAGCCTGTCTAATAACCGAGACTTCTTTAACGCTCATTCTCACTGACTAACTTCCAAGCGGAGTGTTGGTGCCCCGATCGGCGTTTCCATTGCGAAACTTTGCCGCATCAATCGGCATATGGGCTTCAACAACTTGGCTCATGGTGTTCTCGTGAACACAAATTCGCTCGATAATGCGCCATTCACCAGAGCGCTTTTCGTATTGATCAAGGTAACGCCCAAACCAAGTGTCAATGTAATGAACATCACCTTCAACGCGAAAGAGATACGTAACGTTATAGATCTCGCCTGAAGCCTGATCACCATTCACCTCAATGGCGTGGTTCATGTTGCAGTGCATCGTGCCGGCAAATCGCTTGTGTGTCTCAACGACACGATCACAAAAAACCATTGCGTTGCCGACGAATACTCCATGGTCGTCGGTTGCCTCTGGCCAGTAGGCCGACTTCATTACATCGGCATCAAGGCGGTCAACACCACGTGCGTATCTTGCTGCAACTTGGCGAATGGCATCGTGGTCAGAAAGCGAAGTGGTCACGTCCAAACCCTAGTCACATTTCTTTACGGAAAACCGCAACGATCGCGTTGGCGTGACCATGTCCCATTTCAAACTTGTCTTTGA
>JBIKYT010000103.1:0-5568 GCA_044355095.1 Ilumatobacteraceae bacterium | reverse complement strand
AAGTGGCCTTCTCGCAGTGACCTGAACGCACTGTCGACATGCGGTTTCCCGTTTGTCAGTTGTGGTCAGGTGGGGGCAACAACCCCACTTCGCCTCAGTTGTGAGAGGTAGCGTAGCCGCTCGTGGCACAAAAACGGCCATACCCGACGAAATCGGGCTATCTATCCCCAACCCATCTCGCCCCGAAAGACCAGAATCGACCATGAGTAACGAAACCGAACCCGAACTTGCCGAATCCCTTGAGGCTATGGCCGAAGCTCGCCAACGGCTGGCCGAGGTGCCGGCTGAGGTGGTCGTGACCAACCACGCCATGGGCCTCTACGAACTTGGAGCGATCCACCTGACCGCCAGTCCCCCAGATTTAGTCGAAGCTGCACTGGCCATAGACGCCTTGGCCTGTCTCGTTGAGGGTCTTGACACCCGACTCGGCGAGAACTTTGAAGTTCTCAAAGACGCTCTGGCCAATATTCGAATGGCTTTTGTTCAGGTCAAGAACACGCTTTAATCAGTGATCCGCACTCGGCCATTCACGAGTTCGATTCCTTCGGCTTTCAACAATCTGGTCTGTTCGCTTTCGTTGCCCGGGACTAGTCGGCCTTGAACATTCACGACTCGCCACCACGGCATATCAAGCGAATCTGAATACAACGACAAGATTCGCCCAACCAGTCGAGATTGCTTGGGGTATCCCGCTGCAGATGCGACTCCCCCGTATGTCACCACCGAACCTTCAGGAAGCGATAACAACACGCCGACGATGTCACGCGTGCGTTGATCGTCAGGCAGGTCGAATTGCACTGGCCTCGGCTCGACTGAACTTCATCACGATGTCGCACTCAACTTCGGAGCCAATGTCAATCTGGCGCGACCCATCGGCAATTTCGGCGCAATGAAACATAACGACCGTTCCGTCGGTCATCGTGATGTCACCAAGACCCACATGCGCATCAAATGCCGTCACCGTGCCGCGCATGACTCGCCGACCTCAGGCCACAATCTTGGAGATTGGCAACTCCAAAAGATCTGACGCTCCAGCATCTTTGAGTGCTGGAATCAACGTGTTAATCGTGCGCTTTTCAACAACCGACTCAACAGCAAATCCACCGCCAGCAAGTTCGCTGATGGTTGGCGACTTGGCCGATGGCAAAACTGCCAAAACCTTTTGCAGATCATCAGAACCGACATTGAGCTTGACCAAAACCTTGCCGCGCGCATCGAGCGTTCCGAGCAAGAGTGTCATCAGCTGACCCATCGCGTGGCGCTTGGCCAGATCGGCATACGAATCTTTATTGGCGATCATTTCGGTGTAGCTCACCAACATGGTGTCAATCACGCGAAGCCCTGCGGCCCGCAATGCACGGCCCGTCTCGGTGATGTCGACGATGCAGTCGGCAATGTCGGGAATCTTGGCTTCGGATGCGCCGTACGACAAACGCACATCGGCTTTGATTCCGCGCTGGGCAAAGTAACGCTCGGTCAAACTTGGGTACTCAGAACTCACGCGCACACCGTGCGGTAAATCGGCGACTGTTTGTGCGGGGCTATCACCAGCAACTGCCACGACAACTTTGACCGGGTCGCTCGTTGCCTTTGAATACTTCAATTCACCCAAACTCTCAACGTCACTTTGAGTTTCTTCAACCCAGTCGCGACCAGTGATGCCAATATCAAAAAGTCCCTCGGCGACGTACTGAGGAATTTCTTGCGGACGCAGAATACGCACATCGATGATGCGCGGATCATCGATAGTGGCCTTGTAATCAACGCTCGATGAACGACGAATGGTCAGATCGGCCGCTTCAAAAAGTTCGAAGGTGGCCTTTTCGAGAGAACCTTTGGGGAGAACGATGCGCAACACAGATGTCACGCTATCGGCGAGCGTGACTCGACACGGCGTTAATTAGTGCTTGGTCGGGTCGTCGTTGAGCAGTCGAACTGCATGAGGCAAGACATCGACGATGGCCTCGATTTGTTCAACGCAGCCCTTAGGCGAACCCGGCGTATTACAAATGATCGCTTGCCCTCTGATGCCAACGATGCCCCGTGAGAGCCGGCCCAATGGGTTCACGAGGCGCATGGCCTCGGCAAGACCCGGAGCTTCACGTTCAATCACTTGGCGGGTGCCTTCGGGAGTTTGGTCTCGCGGTGCGAAACCAGTGCCTCCGGTACTGACAATCACTCCCGCAAAATTGTCAGACATTCGAACCAACGCTTCGGCAACATTGTCCACCCCGTCGGCGGTGAGTCCGCGCTCGACCACAACAAACCCGTGCCGTTCAAGTGCCTCGGCCAACTTCGCACCCGAAAGATCTTCACGGGTCCCATGCACGACGCCGTCGCTCACGGTGAGAACCTTGGCGAGGATTGGTGACAGATCGTCAGTCATGGCGGCGACGATATCTGATGAGAACCATGCCATCAGTGTCGGCATGATGTGGAAGAACGCGGTGACCAATCCCGAAGTCGGACCAATCATCACCAAGTGCAGGCAACCCCGAGTCTCCATCGCGACCAACGACATCAAACCCTGCGGGCACGCCATGCTCTGTTGACTCTGCCGCCGTAATGGTGCAGACCGAGTACACGAGCACTCCCCCTGGCTTCACTAGTGGAGCCGAAGCCGTAAGTAAACGCTTTTGCAATGAAGCGAGTTCTTCAACATCTTTGCTCGTGATTCGCCAACGGGCGTCGGCACGACGACGCAGTGCACCGAGACCCGAACACGGGGCATCAAGTAAAACCCGGTCGAAACTGTTGGCAAGAAAAGGAGGAGCCACACCATCAGCAGCAACGACCGGCAAGTGATAACCCATTCGTTCGGCATTCTTGGCAACAAGGCCCGCCCGAGTTGGCTGCAAGTCGGCACCAATGACTGTCGCACCACTTGCCGCCAATCCGGTGGCCTTGCCACCTGGACCTGCGCATAAGTCAAGAACTAATTCACCACGTTGTGCACCAACCGATGCTGCGACCCACTGGCTTGATTCATCCTGCACATAACCATCGCTGCGCGTTGACACCGGCGACGGAACGTTCATGCGCTCAAGCGCACCAATGGCATCTTCGTTGGACATTTCGGCATGAAACCGTTCGCTGATCCAATCGGGATAACTGAGACGAACTGCATCATTTGGCCAGATCATCGTGACCGTTGAAACTTTGCGCAGAACTGCATTGACAAAACCGCTGGTTTTGCGTGTTGCTAAATCGACAGTCGCCGAAACTGCAGCGTGCGGAGCTACTCCGGCAAAGACCAGTTGGTACGCCCCAAGTCGCAACAATGTTCTCGTCGCATCATCGGGTTCACTCATCACGAACCGATCAATGATCGCGTCGCAGGCTCGTCGCATTCGGGTTGTGCCGTACACAAGCTCGGTGACGAATCGCCGATCCGGATCGGAAAGTTTTGAACGCGACAAGAGTGCGGGCAAAACCAAGTTGGCATATGCCCCATCGTGATCGATGCGCATCAAAGCAGCGAGCGCTACCGAACGAGATGATTCAGTCACTAGTTAACTTCTCTCCATGAGTTGGTTGATTTCCATTGATCCACGAGACAACATCCATTCGAGGTTTGCCTTCGGGTTGAACGATTTTAAGTTCAAGAGTTCCGCGGCCGGTCACAACGTGTGCTGAGTTCTTCGTAACACTTATTGAACCGACTTCACTTGAAGCGCCATCGATGACATCTGCTTGATGAATCTTGAGACGTTTTCCCCGAAAAACTGTCCAGGCGTTTCCGAGTCGAATCAATCGTGAAATTTCGTGCGCGGATCTCGACCAATCAATCCGCAATTCTGACGAATCAATTTTCTCGGCGTACGTCGCTACGCCAACCTGAGGCACGACGGGATCAAGACCCGATTTCAATTGTTCAATGAGCAGTTGTGAACCTTCAGCGATCAATTGAGAGCGGATGTCATCAGCTGTTGTTGAGTCTGTAATGGTCATCGTTCGCAACCCAATGACACCGCCGGTATCTAGGCCTTCTTCAATTTGCATCAAGCAGACTCCCGTTTCGGAATCGCCAGCCAACAGTGCCCGCTCGATTGGTGCTGCGCCTCGCCATTTTGGCAATAGCGACACATGCAAGTTGACCATCGGAATTTCGGCGAGCACATGTGGCTTAATGAGTGCTCCATACGCGACGACTACAGCGAGATCAAAGGGCTTGTCGCGATGTTGTTCAAGCAGGTCGTCAACTTTGTGAGACACCGTGAGTCCAAGTTCAAGAGCGGCCACTTTGACTGGGCTCGGATACAGCTCGTTTCCGCGGGCACGACGTTTATCGACGCGGGTAACCACATGACCAACTTCAATTCCAGCTTCGACGAGAGAGCGCAACACCGGAACAGCGAGTTCGGGTGTCCCCAAGAATGCGACACGTTGAACTGCACCCACTGGCAAAGGTGCCAAAGATTCAGGCGTGTGCGCGGGCATTTGGTTCATTCAGCTCGCAAACGCTTAATCTCGCCGACCGGCGACGCTTGTTCGGACAGTTTTTTGTATTCAGCAATCGCCTGCTTGCGCTGTTCGGGCTGCATACGGTCGAACATCAACACACCATTCAAATGATCGAGCTCATGTTGAAACAGTCGCGCTTCAAGTTCGTCGGCTTCAAGTGAAATCTCATTGCCATCCATGTCGATGCCCTTCATGAGCACCGTCTTCGGACGAGTCATTTCGACATAGAGACCAGGAATGCTCAGACATCCCTCGTCGTAGACCCATTCACCATCAGATTCAACGATTGTTGGGTTGAGAATCACCATCGGCTCATCGTCCATATCCCACACAAAAATTTGGCGCTGGATACCTACTTGAGGAGCCGCGAGGCCAATACCCGAGTCGCTGTCGTACAAGGTGTCGAACATTTCTTCGACAATTCGGACGACCTTGCCATCAATGTCTGTGACCGCTGCCGCCTGCGAAGCAAGCACTGGATCTCCGAAAGTACGAATTTGGTACGACATACCTGACAGGCTACCTATGACATGTCTGTACCTGATGCTCCCTCGAATCTTCCGCCCGCCCATTATTTCAATGAGGACCCCGAGGTTCCCTCAGCCCGCAAGCGCATTGATGTCTCGCTACCCGACGGAAGTTTCAGTATTGAAACCGATACCGGCGTTTTTTCGCACGGGCGAGTTGATTCGGGAACCAAAGTGTTATTGATGGAAGCCCCCGCACTCCCCACGTCAGGACATGTGCTCGATCTCGGATGTGGAGCTGGACCGATTGCGATGACGATGGCGCGTCGTTCACCAGAAAGTTCAGTATGGGCCGTTGACGTTAATGAACGCGCTCGCCTACTGACACGCGACAACGCCTCGGCATTAAGTCTGACCAACGTCACGGTTGCTTCTCCTGATGAAGTACCAGACGACGTCGTCTTTGATGTCATTTGGAGTAATCCGCCGATCAAAGTTGGCAAACAAGAATTACACGATCTGTTGAATCGCTGGCTGGCTCGCTTGTCACCTGATGGCTACGCAGTGCTCGTTGTGAACAAAAACCTAGGTAGCGACTCGCTTGCAAAGTGGCTCACAGAACTTGGTTGGACCGTGA
>JBIKYT010000102.1:0-5589 GCA_044355095.1 Ilumatobacteraceae bacterium | reverse complement strand
GACTTTGACGATGCTGAAGCCGGGGGATCCGAAAAGCATGCTGATGAATTCATGTCGCGTTGGCAAGAAGCCGGGTTGTCAATAGTTCACCGCACGTCTTTGGCATCTGGCCAACCCACGACGAGTCAACGCCACGGATACGAAGTGATTCGCCGTGGAGGGCGGATGACAGTTTTCCCGCGAGTGATGCTTAGTGAAGTGACGCGTCGAATGGGCGACTATGACGCCCTGGTTGAAATTTGGAATGGTGTTCCATGGCTCTCGCCGCTGTGGTGTCGTAAACCCAAGTTGTTGATCTTGCACCACGTTCACGGGCCGATGTGGAATCAAATGTTTCCGCGACCGATTGCGGCAATCGGACGAGCACTCGAGACGCGCATCGCGCCACCGTTTTACCGTCGGATGCCGACCGTTACCACTTCAGATGACAGCCGTCAGGGATTGCTCCATTTGGGGTGGAAGCCAGAGATGGTCAGCACTGGTCCGGTTGGTGTGGACGAGTTTTTCACTCCCGGAGAAAGCAAGACCCCGCATCCATCAATCGTTGCAGTCGGACGTCAGGCTCCGGTGAAACGATTCATCGAACTGCTTGAGCAAGTGAAAGTTGTGCGATGCCGTATTCCCGAAGCGACGTTAACGCTGATCGGTGATGGTCCTGATCGTGGATTGATCGAGCAATGGATCGAACGCGAAGATGCGCACGACTGGGTGACCTTGACTGGTCGTATTTCGCGCGAAGAGCTACGTTCGTATTATCGACGTTCATGGTTGATGACGAGTGCGTCGTTGGCTGAAGGTTGGGGTTTGGTGCTTACCGAAGCGGCAGGATGTGGAACGCCAGCTGTGGCAACCGATATTGGTGGTCATCGTTGTTCGGTGATTCATGGAGAAACTGGGCTATTGACATCAATCAATGAACTTGGCCAAGTAATGACTGAGGTGCTGGAGAATCACGAACTGCGAGAACGCTTAGGGCGGCAGGCCGAAGCTCGATCGCGCACCTTGACTTGGGATGCGCTAGCCGCGGGAGTTCTTGAACCGTTGTATCGACAAACGGTACAACGGCATTAATGGTTACTGTTCGCACCTCTGAGTACGCTGAGAATATGCCGTCCGAAACACGCTCTCGGCCATCGTGGTATTTCATTGCTGGCTTGAGCGTTGTCGTCATGATTCCTGCGGTGATGGCTTTGCTGGCGGTGTTGACCAAAGGAAGTTGGTATCCAGCTGGAGATATGGCGCAAGCCGAGTTGCATATGCGCGGTTTCTTTTCGCATCCACCACTTGTCGGCGCGGCTGGTCGCATCGTGGGAGATTCTGGATTACAGGGATCCCATCCGGGACCCGGTTTATGGGTTGCGATGTTGCCCGTGTATGTCCTCGGTGGTCGTAGCAGCGCTGCATTGATGGTGGCCGTGGTGAGCGTTCATGCAGTGTCCGTGGTGGCGGCATTGCATCTAGCGCGGCGACGAGGCGGAAAACTGCTGGCTTGTCTCGTTGCCGCGGTGTTGGTGTTACACATGAGGTCGGCGGGGCCTGATTTCTTGATTGAACCTTGGAATCCATGGTTGGCAGTGTTTGCGTTCTTGGTGTTCGTGTTTTTGATCGGTGAAATCGTGGCTCCGATTGGTGTGGGTCTCGCTAGCCGTGGCTTGGTTATTGCAACAACATTGGTTGGCAGTTATTGCATTCAATGCCATGCGGGATACTCGGTGTTGGTCGGTGGGTTGATGGGCTTTGCGCTGATTTCACTGTGGATACAAGATCGAAAACTGAGGGCGGCGCATTCAGTCGGTGCTCGCTCTCTTGGCGCGATCGCTATTGCCTTTGGGGGCACCTTGTTTGTGGCATGGCTACCACCTTTGCTTGATCAGTGGCGACGTGATCCCGGAAACTTGACGATCCTTTGGCAACACTTCGGATCTCCTTCAGAACCGACCATCGCGCTGAGCGATGCCATGCGGGTGATCGCTACTCAAGCCAATGTGCTGGGACCGTGGCTGACTCAACCTGGTGCAAATGCGCCCTCTGAATCTTGGGCGCAATATCTAGGATTTCTTGCTTTTTGTGGCCTATGGCTCTATGGAACCGTTTCGGCCCGAAAAGCGGGTTTGCGATCGTTGTACCAATGGCAGTTAACGCTCGGACTGGCTGCGGCGCTGGGTGTTTTTTCAGTGATGCGAATCTTTGGGCCGTATTACGAATACACCATTCGCTGGTTCTGGATCATTGCTGGTCTGATTGTTGCTTCTTCAATTGTTGCGGTGACGCGATCAATAAAAACGATGGCAGCAACTCTGTCTCACATGAAAGTGGGTCGATCAAGGCGTCTTGTTGTTGTGATACTCGCTCTCGTCGTCGTTGCTCAATCCAGTTGGCAGATCGTTGACGATACGAAAAAGCCAGGGCGAACCGAATCAGACATATTGGCGGAACTCGTACCGCAATTATCTGATCGTCTCAATAGCGATGAGGTGTACCTACTGAAAATGTACGATGCCTACACTTTGGACGCGACCGGTTTCGGAACAGTTCTAGAACTTGAGCGGCGTGGATTTACAGTTGGGGTCGAGTCATTTCGTGGTGCCGCGGCCTTACCCCACCGGATTGTTTTTGAAGAACAGGCCGATGAAGTTTTATGGATTGTGGTTGGTCCAGCGATTGAACGAGCGAATCTAGATCCCGATCTGACGCAACTGGCGTACGCCAACCCTCGCTCGGATGAAGAAGAAAAACGAGCACAGGTTCTTTTGACAGAAATTGCCAGCCAACTTCGTCTAGATGGCCGAAATGACTTGATTGCCTCGCTTAATACGCCTGGAGCATCATTAATCTTCGCTGAACCGCCATTGAGTGATACGGCAGCAAATTTGGTGCGGGAGTTACTCCGACTGGGTCAACCAGTTGCTGTCTACTCAGTCCCACCAGGCACCCGTGTGCGGTCGCTAGAGTAGAAAACTGTGCGTGTTGCGGTCGTCCTTCCTACTTACAACGAAAGTGAGAATATCGCTCGTTTGTTGACGCAACTTCGTACGGTTGTACCTGACGGCCGTCTCTATGTAGTTGATGACAACAGCCCAGATGGAACGGGTGATATCGCGGAGCGATGCGCCGCCGAACTCGGCGGAATTGAGGTTTTGCACCGACCTGGGAAACAGGGTCTGGGAAGCGCCTACCGACAAGGATTTGCTCATGTGATTTCACAGGGTGTTGATGTTGTTGTTTCGATGGACGTTGATTTCTCGCACGATCCGTTGGTGATTCCGGCGATGCTTGCGGCAATTGAAGCTGGGTCTGATGCAGTTATTGGTTCGCGCTACGTCAATGGTGGCGGAACCAAGAATTGGCCGATACATCGGCGATTGCTGTCGCGCTGGGGAAATTTGTACACAGCTTCAGTTCTCGGGGTGAAAGTTCGGGACTGTACGTCGGGATTCCGGGCCTACCGAGCAACTGCCTTGGCTTCGATTGCGCCAGAGACAACGAAGGCTGAGGGTTATGCGTTTCTTTCAGAACTTGTTGTTCGTCTCTCGCGCCGTGGCTTGAAGATCAGTGAGGTGCCCATTCTTTTCGTTGATCGGGAAAACGGAACCTCAAAAATGTCTGGACGAATCATTGCTGAATCAATGTTGCTGGTCACCCGATGGGGTGTCGCACATCGTTGGAATCAGGCAAAGAGTTTTGTGCAGGTAAAAACTCGCGAACGAAAGAGTTAACGTTTCAGGAGCGGACCGAGTTTGTCGCCAACTTTTGAGTAGCGCACAATGCAGTAAACGGCGCGAACGCCATCGCGCCAGCCAATTTTCTTGCCTTCATCGTAGGTGCGTCCCGAATAAGAGATGCCAACTTCGTAAATGCGGACACGGGACTTGGCTAGCTTGGCAGTGATTTCTGGTTCAAATCCGAATCGGTCTTCTTCAATAGTGATTGATTGAATCACTTCGCGTCGGAAGCACTTGTAACACGTTTCCATGTCGGTGAGGTTGAGGTCGGTAAACATGTTTGACATCAACGTCAGGAATTTATTGCCAAGGCTGTGCCAGAAATAGAGAACGCGATGTGGGCGGCCACTTAAAAAGCGTGAACCAAAAACGACATCGGCTCGATCGTCGAGAAGTGGTTCTAGAACGAGGGGGTACTCGGACGGGTCGTATTCGAGGTCGGCATCTTGTACTATGACGAATTCGGATGTTGCGTGCTGGAAGCCGGTACGAAGAGCAGCCCCCTTGCCTTTGTTGACTTCGTGAAGCACAACGCGCACCTTCGTATTGTCGATGCTCGCCAAGATCTCACGTGAGCGATCTTTGGAGCCATCATCAACAACAATGATCTCGGCGACCCATTTTGAATCAAGGACCAAGTTGATGAGTGATTGAATCGTTGCTTCTTCGTTGTAGCACGGGATAACCACGCTCAGACAGGGGCGAACTTTGGTACTCACAAGGGAGAAACGCTAGCGGTTCGGTCGGCATGTTCGTTCGGTTTTGGCCGAGGAGCCATCCACGATGACAGCGAAATCAGGACGATGCCCAGCAAAACCGGGCGATGCGCTCGGCGAAAGACTGAGGGCCAGCCGAAACTTGGCTCTGCGCCAGTACGAATTTGTTGGGCGATCAGGAACAGCATGCCGAGGGCGATGAGTACCAACCCGGCCTTGTGCATCGAACGCGAACGGAAGGTTGCGGCGGCTATGAGTCCCGCCAAGATCCCATACAGCGGAGAGATCACAATGGTTCCGATGATGGCGGCGTACGTCACCACCGTGAGAGCCGAATGAACGAGAATTGGTTGAGTGATCTCTTGAGAGTCGGGGCGTAAGAGGCGTCGTCGCAAACGTGGCAATGCAAGTACTACTAGACCAAGAAGTAATCCGATCAACGTGATGGCGATGCCGATCCACATGCGCATTTGGGGAGTCCATGTGGTCGCAAACTGGGTACCGTCTCGAGTATCCGGCAGGCGCCACAGCAAACGCCCGCCTGCGCTCGCAACAGGATCGCGGAGAGTTTGACCTGCCAATGATCCTTCCCACCCGATGTTCCAACCATCGTTCAATTCAAGCCAGCATCCACTGGTACACGAATTGATCGAAGTTGTCCGCGTGGTGCGCGATTGGGCGAGTGGTGCGACTACCGATGCTTCTGGTTGCTGAGCCGATACCGAACGTAGAACGATGCGATCTACGTGAATGGATGTGTCGTACGAGGTGAGCAACGTTCGATGTCCGATCTTCAAATTCACCGGCTCGCATCCGACAAATGAAAAAGTTTGATCTTGGTCGCCCTCAACATTGCTTAAACGGACCGGAATGATCGTGCCATCAATTGTGATGAGATCATCGCGGCAGATATCGCTGGCAGCGAAATCTGTAGTACTCGTGGCGTGGCCAGTGAGTGTAAATTGATCTTCGTGGTCAACGAAGAAATGTCGATTGATTGATTGTTCGGGATCTTGTCGATATGGCTTGTATTCATCGGCTTGTAAGCGAGTAAATGAATATGAGACCGGTGTTGCTGCAGTGACAACAGCAGTGGCATCACTTGGAACCGTAATGACTTCTTGGTGTTGGAAATCGGCGCGAAGTATTTC
>JBIKYT010000101.1:0-5602 GCA_044355095.1 Ilumatobacteraceae bacterium | reverse complement strand
GATGAAAGTTTCCGCATCTTCGCTAGTGAGCGCATCGTCAAGTTCGTCGAAATGGAGTACGCGATTCCGCGTCAGTATTGCGGCGAGGCTCTTCAACGAATTCGTTCAATGATTGACGCCAAGGGACATCTCATCTCATTTCCCGTTGAGGTTCGATTCACCGCCAAAGACGACATCGCTCTCTCAACTGCATCCGGACGAGATTCGGCTTACATCGCAGTTCATATGTACAAAGGCATGGCTTACGAGCCCTATTTCCGCGACGTGGCTGACATTATGTCTGACTACGAGGGTCGGCCCCATTGGGGCAAAATGCACTTTTTAGCCGACGTCGAACTGTCGAAGTTGTATCCACGTTGGAACGAATTCATAGCAGCCCGAGAAAAGATAGACCCACATCGAACTTTTGCGAATGCCTACACCGAGCAGGTTTTCGGCAAGTAGTAGATGTACTTCAGTTCCCACGAGCCTGTGCTCGTGGTGGTCTTACAACGACGCGAGCGAAATAAACGTAGCCATCAACGGCCCACCCGCTCGGTTGTCCCCCACGGTGCCATCACCCATGCGGTTCATGACATACGCAAATGTCATCTCGGCTTCAAGATCATTGACACACAGCGATCCTCCCCAACCACCCCAAAAACAAGCTCGGTCATTCGGGCTAATCGGCGTGTGTTCTGATTTCAAGCCGTAGCCCACACCAAGTTTAATGGGCGACATCAAAACCTGATCTGTCCCTTCGGCCTGCACATCAAAAATCTTTTCAACCGTGTCGCGAGAAAGAAAAGTCTGTCCCTTGACCGAACCGCCGTGAGAAATAACTGATTGAGTCAAAGCAACTGAGCGAGCGTTTCCTTGTCCGTTAGCGGCCGGGCTTTCACATCGTCGCCACTCGGGCGTCCAAGAAAAACGAGCGTCCATCTTTGGGTTCAACATGGTTCGAGCGAAAATACTGTCAGCAGAAATATTGGGCGGAAGACCTTGAGCTGCTGGAATCACCGATGCAATCCGATCTTCAACGTGAGCGGGAACTCCGATGTGAAAATCGGCTCCCAAAGGTTCGGCAACCCGAGTGCGAAAGAAGTTACCGAGCGACATACCAGTGACACGTTTTACCAACTCACCCAACAGATACCCCTGAGTCATGGCGTGATATCCCGAGCGAGTACCCGGCTCCCACCACGGTGCCTGCGATGCTAATAAGGACGAACATTTCTCGTGATCGTACAAATCTGCAGCGACTAAAGGCTCGTCCCAACCCGACACACCAGAGGTGTGCGACATCAGGTGGCGCACAAGAACCTTTTCTTTTCCGTTGGCGGCAAATTCTGGCCAGTGTTTCCATACGGGATCATCAAGATTCAATTTGCCTTCATCCACCAACATCAACACGCACAAAAACATTTGCGTTTTCGTGGTTGACCAAACATTGATCAATGTGTTTTCTTCCCACGCGGTCGTGCGTTCAATGTCGGTGTGGCCACCCCAGATATCAACGACCATTTCACCACGGTGCATCACCGCGACGCTCGCTCCAACTTCAAAATCTGAAGTGAAGTTCGCAGCAAAGGCATCTTTCACCGATTCAAATCCTGACCTGACAAATCCCTGTACTTCCACCATGAGCGTTTCCTTTAGTTGAGAATGTTGACTTATCAGAGCGAATTGATAGTGATAGTTCCGGTTGAACCATTGACCGTGATGTTGGCTCCATCAGGAATCTTCTTTGTTGCATCGGCGACTGAAGCCACGCACGGAATACCCAACTCACGACTCACAATGCTCGCGTGCGAACCGACAGCGCCAAGATTTACGACAACCGCTCCTGAAGCCAAGAACAACGGTGTCCAGGACGGATCGGTGTTGAGCGTCACCAAAATGTCACCGGCATCGAGTCCGCTCGGATCGAATGGATCAAGAATGATTCGAGCGGTTCCGGTGTACTCACCCGCAGAACATGCGACGCCTTTCAAGACATCGCCAACTTTGACCGTTTCGGTTGATGCCTTGTCGCGACGCGACCATTGCGACAACGGCGGAACATCGGGTCCAACGATGTACGGCGGATCCAACTCTGCCAAAGCCAAGTGATCGACAAATCGTTCAGCGAGCACTTCCTTGAAGAGGGCGGGGTTACTGAGATACTCCTCGAGTTCTAACTCAAGCAACATATAGATCTGTTCCGTTGCGGCTAGATGACCCGCAGCGACCATACGTCGGCCGATTTCGTCAAAACATACTCGCACTTCGTGAATCGCCGCGATGTTGTTGCTCTTGCAACGCTCGCGAGTCGCTTGCCAGACTCCCGACGATGCATATGACGCCGCGAAAGCGCCGCTTGTTTCGGGGTCTCCGCTTAGAAGTTCCATGAATTCGCTGTACAAACGTTCACGCTCTGCCGAATTACGCGCATGGGCTTTGTGCGGATCAGCAGAGTCATCCTGATGACGAAGGCGATCAATCTGAATGAACGCAAGCGCTGGATGTGATTCGTAACTAGAGGCTGCGGGATCCCATTCGTTCGGCGCACGTCCACCGTGATCAATCATGAAAGTTTGCAATGCCGAAGCAAACTTTGATCCAGCGATCTTGACCAACATCTCACTAGCGGTATCTGAATTGATTGTCCCACTAGCGAAACTCGCATCAAACAATGTCGTGAGAGAAGCATCAGAGCGGACGATCCGCGACAAGTCCCACAATTGAGTTGCGATATTTGCTGAGTCAACATTGCCAACCGCGCCAATCATGCGCACGCCGTCTTCGGCCCGTCCAAGACCTTCGGCGATAGCCAAAATTCCTCCTGGACCAAAAGAAGCACCGAGGCTTGCCCACGCATGTTGTTCAAACATTGCTACCAGAAGCGGTTGCATCGTTCTAGCTCGCGCCACCAACTCTTGATTTGACAACGTAGAAAGATCAGGACGGTTGCGACGAATCTCAAGCGCGATCGCATGTTGATCTTCAACCGGCTGATGCGTCACCGCACTCATGATGTAGGCCTGAGTTTCAGCCAACTTCTCGGCGTGTCGCGGAGAGTCGTGCCATGGTTCAGGTACATACGGAGGCACATCAGGTCGATCATCAAAGTACGCGGCGTCAATGGCTTCTGGACTCGCACCCGGCATTCGCACACCCATCAAGCGGGCTTGCATCAGCGAGTTGTAGAAGTAACCGCCAAAACAACCGAAGGTCTCGGGAGGAGTTCCGTAATCGTCGGCATCAAAAACGCCAAAGGTCACGAATCCATCACGACAACCGATGACGATGCCCGACTCCCAACAAAACGTCCATCCCAAAGGGCTCACTGGATCAGCGAGAACATCAGCAGCGTTGCCACGCGTGTAAAAAGGAAATCTCTTGGACGGGTGGCGATCAATAATCCACTTATCTGACAACATCTGTCCCCCTCAGAACGACGACATACGAAATGTCACTCTTTAGTCTAATTAGCAGGACCAAAGTCATCAGAGTTGGAGATTGCTGAGATCAGGACTAGACCGACCCATGAGTCCGATAAATTCAGCATTATCGGCCCGCAAAAGATCATCCTCTTTTACAAATTCACTCCACTTGCGGATCCTGAGGCGATCCGTTTGTGGCAGCGCACGCTGTGCGAAGCAAACGACCTTCGTGGTCGTATTTTGATCTCAAAAGACGGCATCAACGGAACAGTGGGCGGTTCGCTCAATCAGGTCAAGCGCTACATCAGGGTAATGAAGGATTTCGCCCCCTTCAAAGACATGCAATACAAATGGTCTGAAGGACGCGGCGATGAGTTTCCTCGTCTACAGATTCGAGTGCGAGACGAAATCGTCACCTTTGGTGTTCCTGAAGAAATTGTCGTTGATGAAACTGGAATCGTTGGCGGCGGCATTCACCTGTCGCCAGCCGAAGTCAATGAGCTTGTGGCATCGCGTGGCGATGAAGTGGTCTTCTTTGACGGTCGCAATGAATACGAGGCAGCAATCGGCAAATTCCAGAATGCGGTTGTTCCTCCGATCGAAACAACTCCCGAGTTTGTCAAAGTGCTCGAGAGTGGGGCTTACGACCACCTCAAGGACAAACCCATTGTCACCTATTGCACCGGAGGAATTCGCTGCGAGGTCCTGTCGCTCATTATGAGGAACCGTGGATTCAAAGAGGTGTACCAAATTGACGGCGGAATCGTTCGTTACGCCGAGAAATTCAAGGACACCGGACTGTGGGAAGGCTCGCTCTATGTCTTTGATCGCCGCTTCAAATTGGATTACAGCCCCGAGACCAAAGTCTTGAGCACATGCCATATGTGCGGGAAACCGACTAGCGAATACCACAATTGCTCAAATCTCACCTGTCGGCGTCGTACCCTGGTCTGCCCAACTTGTAGTGCACAGACTGACGAAGTCTTTTGTCACGATTGTCTCCTATGAGGATCGACGATTGAAGTAATGTCTCAACCGTGAGCACACGGCGGATAGAGCACTATTTAAAAATTGGAACACGAGTATTGATGTGTGTGCCGTTGGTCCTGAGTCTTGCGGCGTGCAAAGACAGCACCGCTAAATACACGATTGGACCAAAAGCCGACCTGCACGGCATCGTCTTTGGGAAAAAGCTCTTTTCTAACAAAGACTTGACGGGTGCCAATCTGACGGACGCGAATATCAATTCAGTCGATTTCTCGGGCGCATTGTTGACGAGTGCTGACCTCACGCGAGTGACGGCGAACAAGGACACGATTCTCAAACGTGCCAACTTTGATTCAGCGATACTCACAGCTGCTGTCATGCTCGGTTCAGACTTCACGGGGGCCTCGTTGAACGCGACCAACTTGAGTGGAGCAAAACTGGCAGGATCCAACTTCACTCAAGCAAATCTACGAGGCTCAATATTGACGGGTGTCAGCCTTGATGACGTCATCATGACGAGTGCAGTTTTAACTTCAGCCAACCTCGAAGGCGCCAACAGCAAACAAAACCTCAATCTCAGTGATGCAAACCTGGTTGATGCGATTTTGAAGAGTGCCTCACTTCTTGGCACTAACTTCACAAACGCTTCAATGGTGCGCGCCGACCTCAGTAGCTCATTTCTGGGAACTTCAGATTTCACGGGAGCAAATTTGAGTGATGCAGTATTGGCCGGAGCGTCAGCGAACCCGACAATGAAAATGGTTCAGGCGAATTTAGTGAACGCCAAAATGATGCTGGTGTCGTTCTTTGGTGCTGATCTGACCAACGCATCACTCGTTGGTGCAGACTTAACTGGCGCAGCCCTTGGATCGTCGACAATGAATGGCGCAAACCTGACTCAGGCCAATCTCACTGGTGCCGACTTGAGAGGCGCCAACTTGACAGGGGCCGATCTTCGTAACGCCAATCTCTCGAATGCCGATCTCCGGGGAGCGAATCTCACCGCAGCCATCATGACTGGGGCTAATTTTTCTGGTTGCGACATCACGGGCGCAACATTGACGCAGGCGATCATGCCTGACGGCACGATGTATCAATAAAGCACTTCTTAACGCCCTCAAAGAGAGGCGACGCTGGGAATCGAAATCAAAATGGTGCGTCAACTCCTTCCACTCTGAACAACTCAAACCTCTGTCAGTAGGAGAAATCTT
>JBIKYT010000100.1:0-5605 GCA_044355095.1 Ilumatobacteraceae bacterium | reverse complement strand
CCTCTGACGGGTCGATGGGTCACCATCGTCGCCGAGCGGGCCATGCGCCCCACCGATTTCGCTACCCGCACACCTACAGTCGAGTCCGACCCAAGTCGTCCGTGCCCTTTCTGTCCCGGCAGTGAAGAAATTTCACTTCCGCCGATTGATTCAACGGGCAACGAAGACGACTGGCGCATGCGAGTACTGCCCAACTTGTACCCCGCATTCGCTGGTGAAGATTCATTAGCAGTACGCAACCTTGGCCCCGTGCACGTCATGGCCGAAGCCAGCGGCACCCACGAAGTCTTCGTGTTCACACCGAGCCACACTCGCAACATCATCGAATTCTCTGATGCCACATGTGCCGACATGATGATCACGCTCAAGAAGCGCCTCCTCGATCACGCTGCTACCGACAACATTCGTTACACCCAAGTCATCGTCAACCATGGTCGTGAAGCTGGTGCATCACTCGCCCACCCCCATGGTCAGTTGCTCGGATTGCCTTTCGTGCCAGGCGAAATTCTTGATGAAGAGCGGGCCTTTGTTCGCTTTGAAGGCGGATGCATTTTGTGCGCAACCGTTGAAGCCGAATTGGTGTCAAGCGAGCGAGTGTTGTTTGCCACCGAAGATGCTGTTGCCATCTGCCCATGGTGGAGCGGTGGCCCGTACGAGATTTTGATTATCCCTCGTCATCACGACATGCACTTGCCCGATGCTTCAGACGAACAACTTGCTGGCGTTGGACGAGCCATCCGTGAATCGTTGGTATACCTCAACAACTTGTTTGACGATGTCTCGTTCAACTTGGTGTTCCATACGGCCCCGCACCACCACAATGGGGCGTTCCACTGGCACATCCACTTGTTCCCGAAACTGACCACCGTTGCTGGTTTTGAACGTGGAACGGGCGTCATGATCAACATTGTTCCGCCCGAACAAGCTGCCGCCGAATTGCGCCGAGTAGGCACAACCGCCGAATCTAGGTAACACTGTCGGCATGAGCCGAATCACAGTGTCGATCGAATTAGCCGCCAGCCCCGCCCGAGTCTGGGAAGTCGTTGAGCCCGTTGAGCGCCATGTCGACTGGATGGCCGATGCCGTCGCAATTCGTTTCGCCACCTCTCAGACCCGTGGAGTCGGCACCACTTTTGATTGCGACACCAAGGTTGGCCCGATCAAGTTGACCGACCGCATGGAAATTACGGAGTGGGTTCCCGAAAAGTCGATGGGTGTCAAACATGTCGGCATGGTCACTGGCACCGGTGTGTTCACCATCGAACCAATTGGCAACGGTCAGTACACCAAGTTCACATGGAGCGAAGAACTCACTTTCCCATGGTGGTTGGGCGGACCGATTGGCGAAGTCATCGGCGGCAACATTGTGATGAAAGCAATTTGGCGACGCAACCTGAAAAAACTCAAGGCACTCGTCGAAAAGTAATTACTAGATCTGGCGCACTAATGCAGTCACTGCTGCGCCAAGAACAATCACCACAATCAGCGGTGCTTTGCGCCACGCCGCAATAACAGCAACCGCAATTCCTAATGCACGTGCATCAAGCACAAGTTCTTGACCTTGTGTGAACGTATCTTTCATCACCAACGCAGTGACCACTGCGGCCGGAATGAGTGCCAGACAACGTTCAAAAATGGGCGGAAGTGAACGACCGCCTAGGAACACAAGCCCAGTGACTTTAAACCCGTAAGCGCCAAGGGTTAACAAGATGATGAGTGTCCAGGTCACGACACAGCCTCAATCTTTGGGGCGTCTACTGGCTTTTGTAAACCGACGAGCACTCCGAACACTGACAACAAAATGGGCACACCAATCGGCGTGAACGGAACTGTCGCTAAGCAAATAACTCCACCGACTACGGCAGCTTTTCTTGCACGAGGATCACTAAACAATGGCCACACCATGGCAATGAAACCAGCGGGGAATGCTGCGTCGAGGCCAAATGTATTGGGGTCAACTGCACTGCCCGTCAATGCACCAATCAATGTGCCGAGATTCCAAAATGCATACAAGGCAACACCAGTCACCCAAAAGGCAACTTGTTGTGAACGACGATCGGGTTGAGCAACTGCCATCGCGGTTGTTTCGTCAATCGTTAACTGTGCAGCAAGAAGTTTGCGACCTAGCCCGCCATCGAGTCGGCGCGACATGGCCAGACCATAAACCCCGTTACGCGCAGCGAGCAGTAACGCACCACCGAGGGCCGAACCGATTGACCCACCAGCACCAATCACACTGACTGCCGAAAACTGCGATGCACCAGTAAACACCAAGAGCGATAACGCACACGTTTGTAACACGGACGAACCTGCTGCCACCGAACCGACACCGAAAGAAAAGCCAAAGACTCCAACCGCAGCGCTCAATGTGAGGCAGGCTGCAATGGCGGGACGCAACGTTGCGTCTTTCCACCAGGGCAGGTTAGGGACTGGCTGATTCACGTTCGCAAGGCTACGAGCGCAACCGCGCTACCGTCATGCTGTGCGTATTTTGCTGGTGACATGGGAGTTTCCACCTGAGACCGTGGGTGGAGTCGGGGCCCACGTTGAAGGACTCTCGCAGTCGATGGCCAAAGATGGTCACGAGGTCTGCATTTTTACCTTGGCCGCTCCCGGAATTGTCGAAGACCAGGTTGTTGCCGGCGTACGAATCATTCGGGCCGATGTCGATTTGCCCTGGCTACCAGACGATGACGCCGTGTCATTTGTGGCGTCGGGGAATCATCACCTCACTGCACTCGTCGCACATCTTGGTTCGTGGCGACCTGATGTCGTGCACGCTCACGATTGGCGTTCTGCTTGGGCTGGTCAATCGCTAGCAACGATGTGCGCAGTTCCGCTCGTCACCACTTTTCATTCGACCGAAAGCGGACGTCACGGTGGCAATGTTCCGGAAGGAAACTCTGCTTCAATCCATTCTGTTGAATCATGGATTGCCAATGTTTCGCACCGCGTCATTTGTTGTTCGCGATTTATGCAACGCGAGGTGATTGACGGTTTTGAGCTCATGCCCGATCAAGTTCACCTCATACCGAACGGTGTTGATGTTGACGAATGGGCACCACAAGGCGTGCAAAAGCGCAACATGTTGGTACTCGCTTGGGGTCGCGTGCAATACGAAAAAGGCTTTCAGGTATTGGCTCAAGCAATTGGTCGCCTACGTGGTCGAGTGCCGGGCATTCGTTGCGTGATTGCTGGCCGAGGCCCGTACTTGCCAGAGTTGCAAAGCCAAGTAGATATTGAAGGTGTCAGCGATCTCGTACATCTTGCTGGCTATGTCACCGACGAAGAATTGCGTTTGTTACTGCACGAAGCCGGCTGCGTGGTCATCCCGTCTTTGTATGAACCATTTGGAATTGTGGCACTTGAATCATTGGCCGCCAATGCACCAACCATCGTGGCGCGCACTGGTGGACTTGCTGAGATTATGGAAGGCACCGAAGCAAGTTTGATGTTTGATCCTGGCAATGCCAAAGAATTAGCAACTCGCATTGAACGCGTGTTGATGAATCCGCATGTCTCGCAAAAAATGCAAGTGCAAGGTGCTGAAGTTTTGCATGCTCGTTTTTCGTGGGACGCAATTGCTCGAGCAACAATCGGCGCTTACGAAATCGCTCGCGCCGATATGTGATTACTTGCCAGTGAAAGTTGCTTTACCTGGACCATTTTCTAAGAAACTCTTGACGCCAGTCTGGCTGTCATCGGTGGCGAAAACATCGGTAAACAGTTGGCGTTCAAGCAACAGACCATCAGCCAACGTTGAAGACATACCTTCGTCGATTGCCCGCTTCATTGCGGCGTGGGCTTGCAATGCGCCACGAGCAACTTCGGCCGCCAATGCCAATGCACGTTCGTGCAGTTGATCGTTCGGCACAACTTCGTCAACAAGACCGATACGCAAAGCTTCATCTGATTTCACTTGGCGACCAGTCATCACAATTTCTTTGGCGCGACTTGATCCGACCAAACGCGGCAAACGTTGGGTTCCACCGCCGCCAGGAATAATGCCCAGCAAAACTTCGGGTTGACCAAACACTGCTTTTTCGCCAGCAATGCGATAGTCGCATGCCATCGAAAGTTCGCATCCGCCACCGAGTGCGTAACCACTCACGGCGGCAATGACAAAACGAGGAATCGCGGCGACGGCGTCGAGGGCACTATGAAATCCGAGTCCGATGCGATCGCCTTCGGCAGTTCCGCCGAATTCACTGATGTCGGCTCCGGCCGCAAAAATTCGTTCGCCTCCGGTGATGACGACGGCTCCTGGTGGATTGGCAGTGAGGTCGAGAGCGATCTCTTTGATGCGGGCCAACATGGCTTGGCTGAGTGCGTTGACCTTGGGATTGTTGAGAGTGACGACCGCGACCCCATCAGGGCGACGCTCGAGCAGAACGAGATCTTCCATATCCGCCCACCGTACCGCCCCCACCCATTGGGCGCGAAACCACCCCGAAAACGGTGGTCAGATTCCCCAACTAGGCGCCGACGGCCTTCAGCATTTCGTCAGCTGCACTCCATGGGTCAAGCGAACGTGCGATGACCCCGTCTTGCAACTGATCCCAACGGTCACCCGTGCAAATTTCGCGAGCCTTTTGTTCGAGACGACGGGCCACGATTTCGCGCAACTCTTCGCGCAAACGAAAGCGACGACGGCGATCAAGCTCGCCTGTGCTGCTGATGTGCGCACGGTGTTGCTGAACAACATCCCACAAAGCCGGAACACCTTCGCCCGTTGAACCAATGGTCGGCACGATTGGCGGACGCCATGCTTCGTGCGGAAGATCAGACAGATCAAGCATCTGCTCAAGGTCGCGACGAGTTTCGTCAACACCTTTGCGATCGGCCTTGTTAATCACGAATACGTCGGCGATCTCCATGAGACCAGCCTTGTTGGCTTGCACCGAGTCTCCCCAGCCTGGGTTGACCACAACAACAGTCGTGTCGGCTTTGCCCGCAATCTCGACTTCGACCTGACCAACGCCAACGGTCTCGACCAAAACCCACAAGCGACCAATCGCGTCGAGCAAACGAATCGCTTCGGGCGCTGCCAATGACAAGCCACCTAGGTGTCCGCGCGTGGCCATTGAACGAATAAACACGCCACGGTCGGTCGCGTGATCCTGCATACGTACACGGTCACCCAGAATTGCGCCACCAGTGAATGGTGACGACGGGTCGATGGCCAACACTGCAACTTCAAGATCCATCTTGCGCAGGTGACCAATGATCGACGATGTGAGTGTGCTCTTGCCGGCACCGGGCGCACCAGTGAGACCAACGGTGTAACTATGTCCACCAAGTGGATACGACAAGCGACCAACAGTGCGCGCATCGTCTCCACCTTGTTCGATCATCGACAACAAACGAGCTAACGAACTGCGATCACCTTCAAGTGCCGCCGCAAAAAGTGTTTCGGGATTGCGGTCGCGACGACTCATACGTTCACGACCTCGGTGACACCATCGACACGATCTCGCATAATGCGCTCGATACCTTGCTTCAAAGTTTGAGTCGAAGCAGGACAGGTTCCACACGCTCCAACCAAAGTGACGGTCACGATTCCGGTGACTTCGTCAACTTCTTTCAACTCAATATCTCCACCATC
>JBIKYT010000040.1:0-18717 GCA_044355095.1 Ilumatobacteraceae bacterium | reverse complement strand
GACCCCGTTTTTCACAAGGTAATTGGTTGACGATTCAGCCTCGGTGAAACGATCACCAGGCTGATTACCGCCAGTCACGATGATCGTCGGAGCAACCCCTTCGTTCCAAAGTTCAATCACCTGATCAAGACGAGCTTGCAGTTGTGGCGAAGGGCGTCCGTCGTACTGTGCTGCACCCATCACCACAATCGCATCAACTTGTCCGCTGTGGTGACTACGCCCCGTTGACCACACCTGAAAGAGCGAGATCGCAAAGTACGCAACAATCAACGACAGAAAAACTGCAACACAACCGAAGACTCGTCGCCATCCGCCGCGTCGCCACCACTTCGGTGCTTTGAAAACACGTCGTTGCAGGGTTGCGACAACAGTTCCTCCGACCGGAGTCTCATCGCGAGACATGTTCGGAGATTCGGTGCTCTCAGAACTCAATTCGGTCATGCCGACGCGAGTCGCTCCGCAGCAGCACGCAAGCGCTTCATCACTTGCTCTTCACCCATCAGTTCGAGTGCCTCAAACAATGGCGGGCCGATTGTGCGACCAGTGACTGCAACACGAATTGGTGCTTGTGCCTTGCCCAGTTTCAAACCGCGAGCAGCACCAGTTGCTTCAATGCATAACTTCAACGAATCGTGGTTCCAATCAAGCCCAGTTGACAATGCAGCAATCGCATCATTCAACATTTCAACGCCGTCAGGCGAACCAAAAGTTTTCTTCCATGAATCTTCGTCAATGAGTGGTTCATCTAAGAATAAGAAGTCAACCAACATTGGTAATTCGGTCATTAAAACCAGGCGTGTTTGGGCCAGTGGAGCCATCGCCCGAAACTTTTCTTCCTCAAATTGTGCTGGTGTCCACGGAATATTCTCACCAACCAAAAATGGTTGTGCCGCTGCAAAGAATTCATCAGTTGACATTGCTCTGATGTATTCACCATTGAACGCCGCCAACTTTTTCAAGTCGAAAAATGCAGGTGAGTGATTCACATCTTCTAAACGGAAGTCACGTTCAATCGTTGACCACGGAACGATTTCGGTTTCACCCTGCGGCGCCCAACCAAGTGTCATCAAGTAGTTGATCATTGCTTCGGGCAAATAGCCCTCGTCACGGAATTGCTCAAGAGCAACCTTGTCGCGACGCTTCGACAATTTCTTGCGCTGCTCGTTGACGAGCACCGGAACGTGAGCCCACACTGGCAGCGTCTGACCAAGGGCATCCCAAATCATTTGTTGTTTTGGCGTGTTGGGCAAATGCTCTTCGGCCCGAACCACGTGACTCACGCGCATCGTGATGTCGTCGACCACATTGGCCAGCAAAAACATCGGCGATCCATTTCCGCGCAGCAACACAAAGTCTTCAATGGTTTCGTTCGCAAACTCAACGCGTCCGCGTACCAAGTCATTAACAATTGTTTGACCTTCGGGCACGCGAAAGCGCAACACTCGTCCGGGTCCGGCTTCAAGACCACGATCGCGCGAGTAGCCGTCGTAGCCCTGCTTGCCATTGGTCTTTGAACGTTCTTGGATCTGCTCGCTGGTGAGGTCGCAGTAGTACGCCTTTCCTTCGGCGAACAAACGCTGCGCGGCTTCAATATGCGCTTCGGCGTACTGGCTCTGAAAATACGGACCTTCGAACGTGGGGTCATCCTGGCGAACCCCAATCCAAGCCAGAGCATCAATAATTCCCTGAGTCCATTCGGGCTGGTTACGAGCCTCATCGGTGTCTTCAATACGCAAAACAAAGGTTCCGCCAAGACGTTTAGCCAAGGCCCAGTTGTAGAGCGCCGTACGGGCACCTCCAACGTGAAAAAAGCCGGTTGGGGAAGGAGCAAAACGAAAGCGCGGAGCAGATGACATGACCCTGTCACGCTATCTCGCAGGGGTCGGGGTCATATGGGCACCAGTTCTCTGGTCTGGGCTCGCACACTCTGGCAAGCCCCAACCTTCAACCACAGGTAGCGTTGCCCGCATGTCTCAACGCAATGTTCTCGGTGGCGAACTCGCTTCATGTTCTTTCGATCCCATGACCGGCTACTACCGCACCGGATGTTGCGAATCACGCGGCGATGACCCCGGCGTCCACGTTGTGTGCGTGCGCGTCACTAGTGATTTCTTGGCATTCAGCCAAGGCCAAGGCAACGACCTCAGCACACCCATGCCGCAGTACGGATTCCCTGGTCTCAACGATGGCGACCAATGGTGCCTATGTGCCTCACGTTGGCAAGAGGCTTTTGAAGCTGGCGTCGCACCAAAGGTTGTTCTCGAAGCAACGCACATGCTGGCTCTCGAGTTTTGTAACTTGGCCGACCTGAAAGCCCACGCCATCAGTTAATTTGCCCATAAAAAGCGCACCATACTAATGAAAAAAATATAAATAGGGTAGATAGTTACCTATACTTTCCCGCATGGCCCAGACTCGACGCCGCGCAGATGCAGCACGTAACGACGATTTACTCCTTGACGCAGCCCTTGAGTTACTCCGTGAAAAGGGCCCCGACCGTATCGCTGCGCTCGACCTCGCTCGTCTCGCCAAATTGACGACCGGCGCGGTGTACGCCCGCTACGAGAACAACGAAGAAATCTTGGTTGGTCTGTGGCAACACCGCATCAGTGGTCCGATGCGCGCGTTTTTCGAAGCGTCATTACCAGCCATGAACCCAGGCCCTCGTCGTGCTGAGTCTCAGGCGATCATGGCCAAAACGATCAGTAATCCCCACGGTCCTTTGCGACCCGGCATTGCGTTGTTGATCGCCTCATCTCGCATTCCGGAACTACAAGAAATCATCGTGCCCGAAATCCAAGGGTGGCTACGAGACATGGGCATCTCGGACGATCGCTCTGATGTTCAATCTCTTCAAAAACTTGGCATCATCGGTTTCGTTCTTGGTTGCCTCTACTTTGCCGCCGCCGACATGTTTGACTTTGCCGACTGGGAATCCATCAAACCTCTCGCCCACTTTGTTTTGGCTAACCCATCAATTGACGGTTTGGCCAAGATCGAAACTCGCCAACCCAGCACGGTTGCCGTGCATTCTGACAACGAAACTCGCGACGCACTCGTCACTGGAGCCGCTCGTGTGATTGCTCGAGGTGGCATTGAACGCGCCACGACACAACGCATCTCCCGAGCATCTGGATTACCACCAAGCGCGCTGTTCACTGAATACCGCACTCGTCAAGTTCTCTTCAATGATGTAGCCGAGAAATTGCTCCGTGCCATTTATCGTCAGTCACGTGCCGAAGACGGTCAAGGACTCGTCAATGTCCAACCCCAAAAGTCAACTTCAACGCCAACCGATTACGACGATCCCCGTTTAGTAGCCCATCGACATCAAGTTGCCCATACCGCTGCTGCTCATCAGCAAGCATTGATTGCACCTGAAGGACTTGAGCAGAGGCGTATTCGACTCGAATTTCACTTGGCAGCAATCACTGATCCTGATATTCACAAGGCGCTGGCGAATGCCGATGCCGCCGCCACGCAATTCACGGCCGATCAAATGAATGCCGCATTCGGAATTCCAACCGAGTTTGCCGAGCCACTCATGCGAATGTCACGACTCTTCATGCAGGGAAACATGCTTCTTGAAGAGATCTCGCACTTTTTACACGGTCGCGATATGCGCTATATCTACAAGCCTCTTGGAGAAGCAATTTCTCTGAGGGTTATCAATGCCGACTTAACACCGTCAAATAGTTGATATCAAATAGCTGACATTAACAATGCAGAATCGCCAGTAATTGCGGGCAAAAGTCCATCAACTGGTGGCATCAATTGTTCGCAGAAGAAACGTGCCGAAGCGATTCGCTCAGCCACACAATCTGCTCCCACTTCACTGACTGCTTCTTGAGCGATCACTGCAGAATCGGCCAATAAGAAACCGGCGGTAAGTGTGCTGATCAAGCGCATGTACGGAGTTGCGCCCGACAGTGAATCAAGCGGATTGCTTGAGTGTTCGGCCAACCATGTCGTTGCGGCGCGTGTTGCAGCCAATGTCTTGCGCAATGCTTCACTCACGGCTTTCAGATCGGCATGAGTGTCCAACTTACGGCACAAGGTTTCGACTGAATCAAGATGACGCTTCACAACTTCACCGCCACGTAATCCAAGTTTGCGACCGACCAAGTCAATGGCCTGAATACCGTTGGTGCCTTCATAAATCGTGGTGATGCGTGCATCACGATAATGCTGCGCGACACCGGTCTCTTCGACGAATCCCATACCACCGTGAATCTGCACAGCGAGACCAGTGAGTTCAACACCCATGTCGGTGCCCCAACCCTTCGACATCGGCGTCAACAAAGCCGCCAAGTCAGATGCAGATTCGCGTTCAACGGCATCGGGATGATGCTTCGCAACATCAAGACATGCGGCATTCCAATAGGTCATGCGACGCAATGCTTCAAGCGTTGTCTTCATAGTCAACAACATGCGCTTCACATCTGGATGATCAATGATTGGTGAACTTTCACCAGCCGGCGCACCTGGCGCACGACCCTGTCGACGATCTTTGGCATATTGCAATGACTGCTGATACGCGCGATCACCCAACGAAAGCCCTTGCAAACCAACGGATAAGCGCGCCTGGTTCATCATTGTGAACATGTATTGCATGCCGCGGTTCTCTTCGCCAATCAAATAGCCAACTGCACCACCGTTGTCGCCATAGGTCAGAACACATGTGGGGCTCGCATGAATACCTAGTTTGTGTTCAACAGAAACACACTTCACATCGTTGTGTCGACCAAGCGAACCGTCATTGTTTAAAAGATATTTCGGAACGATGAAACATGAAATTCCTTTTGTTCCTGGGGGTGCATCAGGAGTGCGGGCCAACACCAAGTGGATGATGTTTTCGGCCATGTCGTGTTCGCCGAACGAAATGTAAATCTTGGTTCCGGTGATGTTGTAGGTGCCATCAGCATTCTTGACTGCCTTCGTGCGCACTGCACCAACATCGCTACCCGCATCTGGCTCGGTGAGGTTCATCGTGCCCGACCATTCGCCAGTAATCATCTTGGGCAAATAGGTCATACGTTGATCTTCACTGCCGTGATACATCAACGCGTCAATCGCTCCTTGAGTCAACAACGGGCACATTGAAAATGCCATGTTGGCCGCAGTCATCATTTCTTGAATAGCGATCCCGATCATCCACGGAAATCCGCCGCCACCGTAACCACTTTCGAATGGCACTGCTCCCCAACCTGCATCAACATAGGCCTGATAGGCAGTCGGAAAACCAGGTGCCGTGGTAATTGTCGAATCGGCGTTGAGCTTGACACCAAAGTTGTCTCCCACCTTGTTGAGCGGCGCAACTTTGTCTTCCATGAAACGTGCGGCTTCTTCAAGAAGGTCGCGCACCATTGATGAATCAGCATCAATGAATCCAGGCAATTGCAAAATACGATCTAGACCGCACACGCGGTTGAGAACGAAGTCAATATCGGCGAGAGGTGCTCGGTAATCTGTCACAGACCTAACACTAGGTCGCGACGATCAGGCACCGGTGAGTGTGCGCCAATTAGCTGGGTAGGCAGAAGTCACTTGTGCGGGGGTCATACGTAATGTGACTTCAGGAACCATGTCAACGATTGAACGGCCCTCAGCGTAGTGATGCACATTGCCCACACCCTTAAACAGATCGGTACGAGTTGTCACCAGATCTGCCGGCGGGTTGGCGTCAAAGAATCCCCACATGGTGAAAGCAATCGTGAGGTCATGAATGACTGGGGCACGGCCATACAGCGAGGCGCGACGTAAGGCGATATTCAGACATCCGCGAATAGCATCTGCAGTCACGAGTCCGCCAACAAGGTGCAGTCGGCTGCTGAGACGATTAGCCAGCAACAACGCGTAACCCTGATCAGGTCCCTGGAAACCCAAATGCTCACCGACGGGCTGAAAGCCTTCAATGTCAGTCGGGCGATTGTTGACCCATGACTGCGGCGCCACATCGGGCGAACCGTAAACACGGACATCGTTCAAAACTGGGGTGGGGGCAAATTGTGGTGCTGACATCGCCTACTACCGTATTCGCTCAGACGCCCGAATGTAGGAGTCCGTAGATCAAAGATTCTTCTAAGGCCCGCCACGAGGCCTCGATGATGTTTGAACTGACTCCGATTGTGGTCCATGAACGCTCACCATCGGTGGCATCAATGAGTACTCGGGTCACGGCGCCGGTCGCAGTGGCCCCATCAAGAATGCGCACCTTGTAGTCGGTGAGGTGGATGCGGTCAACGTTGGGGTACGCCTGTGACACTGCAGCACGCAAGGCCGTATCGATGGCGTTAACGGGACCATTTCCTTCGGCCGTATGCACATGACGTGTCGCCGAGCCTTCTGGCCCAACCCACACCTTGACTGTTGCTTCGGTCGTGAATTCGCCATTTGCGCCTTCATCAGTGATGACGCGCATCGATTCAACCTTGAAGAACGACTGCTCCCATCCAGTGGCCTTACGCATGAGCAATTCAAGCGATGCATCGGCGGCCTCGAAGTGGTAACCCTCGTGCTCGAGACGCTTCAAGTCATCAATGACCTGATTGATTGCCGGGCCATCAAGTTCTAAACCAAGTTCATCGGCCTTGATATTGATCGTGGCCTTGCCGGCCATTTCACTCACCACAAAGCGCGTACCGTTACCGACCAACGATGGGTCGACATGTTCGTACGCATCTTTGGCACGCACGATTGCGCTCACGTGCAAACCAGCCTTGTGAGCGAATGCGCCAGTGCCGACATATGGAGCCTGCGGATTCATTGGTCGATTCAAAACTTCGGCGACATGATTACTCACCGCTGTCAAGCGATCAAGACGACCTTCTGGCAAGCATTGGTAACCCAGTTTCAATTGCAAGTTCGGAATGACGGTCGTGAGGTTGGTATTACCAGTGCGCTCACCCAAACCATTCAACGTTCCTTGCACATGACCAGCACCGCTCAACACAGCGGCCATCGAGTTGGCGACTGCGCAACCGGTGTCGTCGTGGCAGTGAATGCCGATCGTGACATCGTTGCCGACGTGGCTCTTCACTTGAGCAACGATCTGTTGCACTTCGTGAGGAAGGCTTCCACCATTGGTGTCGCACAACACCAAGTGGCTTGCGCCTTTCATCACTGCTGCTTCAAGGGCGCGTAGTGCGAATTCTTCGTTGCGCTTAAAGCCATCGAAGAAGTGCTCCATGTCAACCAACACGCGGCGACCGTTGCCCTTGAGGTATTCAACTGAGTCAGCGATCATGGCGATGCCTTCATCAAGAGTTGTTTGCAACGCGTTGATGACGTGGTAGTCCCAGCTTTTTGCCACGATGCACACGGCACTGGTGTTGGCATCGATGAGGTGCCGCAAAGTTGCATCATCGTCAACTTTGCCTTTGGGGCGACGGGTTGAACCAAAGGCAACCAAGGTGCTGGTGGTGAACTTCAATTCGGTTGCCGCGCGAGCAAAGAATTCGATGTCTTTCGGGTTCGCTCCTGGCCAGCCACCTTCGATGTAATGCACTCCCAAATAATCGAGCTGTTCGGCAATACGAAGCTTGTCCTCAACCGATGCCGAGACGCCTTCGACCTGTAGGCCGTCGCGCAAGGTGGTATCGAACACTTCGATCATGTTCGTTGGCATGTTCGTTGGCATGTTGTTAGTCATGTTGCTCATGGTTTTTCTCTCTGTAGTTGAGGTTCATTCCGAGAAACAGAAAAGCCGCCCGGTGGGCGGCTGACTGCGCACGAGAACGAACCCGTGCGCTAGCGAATAATGATGATGGCTGCTGTGTTACGGGAAGTAGTCACGGCGTTCACAGTTAGTAAGTCAACAGGATTCTGCACCCAGTGTCAACGCCAAGGCGATATTTCTGATGCTTCCGAGTTCATCGTGATTCTCGGTAAGGTTCGGGAATGGCCGAACCAAAGCGCGAACTCTCCCCCGGTATGCAGGAACAACTTGATCTTGGCTTCGTATTCGGCGGACTCGCCACGTTTGGTCAGCGTCCATTTCTGACTGAGCCTTCACAACTCGATGAGTGGCAACCTGATGTCGCCATCGTTGGTGCGCCCTACGACAACTCAACCACCAACCGCCCCGGGGCTCGCTTTGGCCCACGCGCTATTCGCTCACAGGCTTACGAACCGGGCAGCTATCACATGGACTTGGGCATTGAGATTTTTGATTACCTCGAAGTTGTCGATTTCGGTGATGCGTATTGCCCACACGGCCAAACTGATATCAGCTTGGCCAACATCAAAGCCCGAGTGAGCGAAGTGGCCAAGCGCGGCATTATTCCAATCACACTTGGCGGCGACCATTCCATCACCTGGCCCGCCGCAACTGCAGTTGCTGAAGTCAAAGGATTCGGCAACGTCGGCATGGTGCACTTTGACGCACACGCCGACACTGCCGACATTCTCTATGGCAACTTGGCAAGTCACGGAACACCGATGCGCCGACTCATTGAGTCGGGTGCGATACCGGGCAAAAACTTTGTGCAAGTTGGTTTGCGCGGTTACTGGCCACCCAAAGAGATCTTTGACTGGATGCGCGAACAAGGCATGCGTTGGCACACTATGGACGAAATTTGGCAACGCGGATTTCAAACTGTGATGAAAGATGCAGTTGCCGAGGCTTTGGCGGCTGCCGACAGTTTGTACATCTCTATTGATGTTGACAGCCTTGACCCATCGTTTGCTCCCGGGACTGGAACACCCGAGCCAGGCGGAATCATGTCAGCAGATTTGTTACGCATGGTGCGTACGTTGTGTCTTGAACACAATGTTGTCGGCATCGACATTGTTGAAGTTTCACCGGCCTATGACGTGAGCGATCTCACCGTGAACGTGGCGCACCGCTTGGCGTTTGAATGTCTGGCTGGCCTTGCGGCTCGCCGACGCAATCAACAGTAACTACTCACCAATATTGACTATTTGGCGAGTTCGCACCAGTGGGCGTACTTGGCTTCTTGGCCACGCACGACTCGACCGTACATCTGACCAATAGCAGTTGTTGCTGGGCCAGGTGCCGGAACTGAACGATCGTCAACCGATGCAACTGCGCTGACTTCGGCTGCAGTACCGCACACAAAGATTTCATCGGCAATATAAAGATCGCTACGGGCAATGTTATCAATACGAATATCGATGCCAAGATCGCGACCGATTTCCATCACTGAGTTTTGGGTGATTCCCTCAAGCGCACCTGCCGACAACGGAGGCGTCAAGATGATGCCGTTGCGTGAGCAGAAAATGTTTTCGCCCGTGCATTCGGCAACGAGACCATTCGGAGCCAACATGATCGCTTCGTCGTAACCAGCACGCAATGCTTCAACTTTGGCCAACGATGAGTTGACATAGTTACCAACCGTCTTGGCGGCCGGCGGCATGGTGTTGTGATCGTGACGTGTCCACGAAGAAATCTTCATGCGAACACCCTTGGTCAACGCATCGTCGCCCAAGTAAGCGCCCCATGGCCAACACGCAATCGCCACATCAACCTTGCACGGCAATGTGTTCAACCCCATTTCGCCGTAGCCGTAGTACGCCAACGGACGTACGTAGCACGAAGGTAAACCAGTCGACGCAACGGTGTCTTTGGTGGCCTGAACTAGTTCTTCAACGGTGTACGGAATTTCCATACCAAGAATGTGGGCGCTGCGGAACAAACGCTCGATGTGCTCGGTGAGGCGGAAAATCGCGGTGCCCTTCGACGTTTCGTAGGCGCGGATTCCTTCGAAGACTCCGGTGCCGTAGTGCAAGGTGTGGGTGAGCACATGTACTTGTGCCTTATCCCAATCGACCAATTCGCCGTTCATCCAAATTTTTGGGGTGGGGATCAATGTGGGCATTGCGGACTCCGTTCGAAAGTTCTGTTAGTGAGATTAGTTGGTAACGAGTTGGGCTTAGCCCTGAATTCGGGCTGCGATCGCGTTAGCGATCTCGACTGTGCTTCCGGTAACTGGGTCGGCACATGCTGCACGAATGCGATCGGCAGCTGGGCTTTCACCTAAGAAATCGAGCATGAGCGCAGCTGACAAAATCGCTGCTGTCGGATTGGCCTTGCCGGTTCCGACAATGTCGGGGGCCGAACCGTGCACGGGTTCAAACATGCTGGGGCCTGTACGAGCAGGGTTGAGGTTGGCCGAAGAAGCCAGACCAATACCGCCCGAGACTGCTCCACCAAGGTCGGTCAAGATGTCGCCGAACAAGTTGTCGGTGACAATGACGTCGTAACGATGTGGGTCTTGTACGAAGTAGATACAAGCGGCATCAACATGGTTGTACGCCGTTCCAACCTGCGGGTACTCGGCCGCAACATCGTTGAACGCACGCTCCCACAAGTTGCCGGCGAAGGTGAGCACGTTGGTCTTGTGCACCAATGTGACGTGCTTGCGCTCACGCTTATTCGCCAATTCGAATGCGTAACGAATGCAACGCTCAACACCCATACGCGTATTGACGCTGCCTTGTGTCGCAACTTCGTGAGGTGTTCCCTTACGCAACACTCCACCTTCGCCCACATACGGGCCTTCGGTGTTTTCACGAATACAAATGAAATCGTGCGGCTTGGTGTGACCAGGCGCAGTGCCGATGAACGGGCGCTGGTTGATATATAGATCAAGTTCGAAGCGCATCTTGAGCAACAAGCCACGCTCAATGACCCCGGGCGGAACATCGGGGGTTCCGACTGCTCCAAGAAGAATGGCGTCAAAGGCCCGCAACTGATTCAGTACATCATCCGACAAAATCTCGCCGTCTCGTAAAAAACGAGCTCCACCGAGATCGAAGTCGGTGGTGTCAATGTTGACTCCGGCCGCTCGGACCACTTTGAGGGCCTGGATAGTGACTTCGGGTCCGATGCCGTCTCCGCCGATCACGGCAATACGGTGCGCTGTTGTTGCTGCCATAAGTCCCACATCGTACGGGCAACAGGGTCAAGCCAAACATTTCACAGCCACTCTGGGCCTAGGTAAGCCCGCTGTCCTGCGATAATTCGCAAGTCTTGGCCCTGCCATGGCAAGGTTTGCCACCTGGCGTTACCCTGTGGGCATGGCCCAGGTACACCACCTCACCCAAACTGCTCTCGAGCGACTCCAAGCCGAATTTCACGACCTCACGACCCGAGGCCGTATCGAAGTTGCCGACAAGATCGAACGTGCCCGCGAGATGGGCGACCTCAAAGAAAACGGCGACTATCACGCCGCCAAAGATGAGCAAGGTCATATGGAAGGCCGCATTCGCCATCTTGAGTCAATTCTTGAAAATTACGAACTTGTCGAAACCGAAGACGGCGACGTTGTCGGACCCGGCAAACTCGTCACTCTCTCGATTGATGGCGACGAACCCGAGACGTATTACCTCGGCTCACGCGAAGAGAAATTCGCTGGCGCTGCCACCATGACCCCTGAGTCTGCGCTCGGTCAAGCAATTCTTAGTCGCCGTGTTAACGAGACCGCCGAATACGAAACACCCAACGGTTCAAAGTTGAGCGTGACGATTATCAGCGTGGAGCTGCCCTGAGTTCAAAAACTTCCAGCAACGAAACTGGCATTCCCGCACTGCCTCCTGGACGAGATGTCGAATTACCGGGTCGTGGAACGACGTTCGTTCGCGAGTTACCAGGCCCGCATCCTGATGCACCAGTGGTGTTGTTGCTACATGGCTGGACTGCAACTGCCGATCTCAATTGGTTTGCCGTGTACGAAACACTCGGACAACACTTCCGAGTCATTTCGCTAGATCATCGCGGTCACGGTCGTGGTATTCGCACGCGCAAACCATTTCGTTTGGCCGATTGTGCCGACGATGCCGCCTGTTTATTAGCCGAACTCGGAATCAAGAAAGTCATCCCCGTTGGCTATTCAATGGGTGGACCGATTGCGTTGTTGATGTGGCGTCGTCACCGCGCGGTCGTTGATGGGTTGATGTTGTGCGCAACCGCGGGAAGTTTTGCTCACAGCCGCGGCGAACGCATGGGATTTTTGGGCCTGACCGGGATGGGTGCACTCGCCCGCCTCACTCCACCAACCGCACAAGAGTGGTTAACAGAGCGTCTCTTCTTGCGCCGCAAAGCATCAAAGTGGGGACCGTGGGCCATGAGTCAGATTGAGTTACACGATTGGCGCATGGTTCTTGAAGCCGGCCAAGCAATCGGCAATTTCTCGGCCCTCGAATGGTTACCAGAAATTGATGTTCCGACTTCTCACATCATCACATTGCGTGATCCAGTAATACCTGTGCACCGACAATTGAAGTTGTATTCCGAGATACCGCAAGCCAAAGCAGTACGCATCGATGGCCAACATGATGCGATTGTTGCGCTCGCACCCAGCATGAGTCAGATGATCGTTGATGGTGTCAACTCAATTACTGAACGAAACAGCAGTGAACGTGCGCAGGTTTCACAATGAAAAACCGGACGCGCGCTGGCATCATTGCGCTCAGCGCACCAGCAATCCTCTATCTGATCAAGAAACGTGGCGGTGCCAAAAAGATCTCCGGCGCAATTCGTCGCGGAACCTTGGCCGCACGTAACGCCGAAATTGTGCGCTTAGGTGCCCGTGTCGGGGCAACTTATGCAACTGCATCGGCTCGCAAAGTTTTCTCATCAGCCGAGCGACGCATTGAGATCGATCACGAAACCGAATTGAAGACGGCTGCACAAGTTTCAGAACGCCTGGGCAATATGAAAGGCGCGTTAATGAAGCTTGGCCAAATGGCCAGTTATCTTGACGATGGTTTGCCCGCGCCGATGCGCGCTGCATTGTCACAATTACAAGCCAGTGCACCTCCTATGTCAAGTGACTTGGCAGCCGAAGTCATTGAACGTGAACTTGGTGCAAGCCCCGACAAAGTTTTCGTTGAATGGGATCCCGTACCCATCGCATCAGCATCAATTGGTCAAGTACATCGTGCGGTGATGATTGATCCGACAACTGGCAAAGAACGCGCCGTTGCCGTCAAAGTGCAATATCCCGGTGTTGATCAAGCCATTGATGCCGACCTACGTAACGCCGATTTTCTTGGTGCGTTACTGCAACAGGGATTCAGTGGGCTCGACCCGAGCGACATGGTGCAAGAAGTTAAAGAACGTATTCGTGAAGAACTTGATTATTCACGTGAAGCCAAAAACCAACAACTCTTCGCTGATTACTACCGAGGTCATCCCTATATCAGCGTTCCTGAGGTCATGCCGACTATGAGCACCTCGCGAGTTCTCACTACAGAACTCGTGAACGGGATGTCGTTTGCTGAATTGATGCAACAAGATCAAGAGCAAAAGAACCTCACTGGCGAATGTCTCTTCCGATTTGTCTTTCGAAGTTTGTACGGAATGCATAAGTTCAACGGTGACCCTCATCCCGGTAACTACATCTTTCACGAAGATGGTCGCGTGACGTTTCTTGACTTCGGTCTTGTCAAACATTTCAGCGATAGTGAAATGAATACGTTCATTTCTATGGTCAAGTCAGCGGCCTATGAAAGTGATATTCCAACGTTTCGTGCAGTCCTAGAAAACGCCGGAATGTTGCAACGTGATGCCCCTGTCGAAACCGCCGATGTCGGAACCTACTTCGGACGTTTTTATGAACCAGTTCGCCAAGACGAGGAGATCACCTGGACTCCCGAGTATTCAAAAGGCATCGTCCGTCATACGTTTGATCGATCAAGCCCCATCGCGCAATACGCAACGGTTCCAAAACCATTCGTCTTCATTCAGCGCATCAACCTTGGTTTGTACGCGATTCTCGGCGAACTAGGTGCAAGTGGCAATTACCGACGCATCTCACAAGAGATTTGGCCCTTTGCCAATGGTGCGCCAAGCACCGAAATGGGCCGTCGTGAAGCGGAATGGTTAGCTCAACACGGCTAGCGTATTGCAGATGTCATCACGAACATCACGCACTCTTCTTGCACTCACACTTTCGTCCACTCTTTTGATTGCAGCCTGTGGTGGTGACGATTCTTCAACAACAACTGAAGCCCCTTCGTCAACCGAAGCATCGGCTACCTCCGATCCCGCTGATCTTGTTGACGAACCGACAGTTTCGTTGCCCACTCAAATACCAACTGAATTGATGATTACCGATATCACCGTGGGCAAAGGCGAAGAAGCAAGTGAAGGTTCAACGGTGTACGTGCATTACGTCGGCGTGCTGAGCGAAGATGGAAAGCGTTTCGATGGCAACTTCGGCAGTGACCCGTTCGCAGTAACCCTCGGCACTGGTGCAGTCATCAAAGGCTGGGATACTGGGCTACTGGGCATGAAAGTCGGCGGTCGTCGTCAACTTGATATTCCGGCAGATCTCGCGTATGGCTCAGCAGGTTCAGGCGAGGCGATCCCGCCCGATTCAGCAATTTCTTTCATCGTCGATGTCGTTGCCATTGTTCCGCCGATTGATCCTGCCGATGCTCCCGAGATCACCATTGAAGGTGGCGACAATGTTGATGCACTGGTGAGCGAAGATCTCGTTGTCGGTGACGGCGACGAAGCCACAACTGGTTCAAATGTTCTCGTCCACATCATTGCGTTTAACGGCGCAACCGGCGAAGAACTCGCCACAACTTGGGGCGACCCCAGTCCAGTTGCACTGCTACTCGAAGAGGGCGGCTCGTTGCCCGGACTCGTTGAGGGCATACCCGGAATGAAAGTGGGCGGTCGCCGTCAACTCACCATTCCTTTTGCCGATGCGTTTGGCACCGAAGGTAATTCGGACATGAAGTTGCCTGCGTCGACCGACCTTGTCGTCGTCATTGACTTGCTGTCAACCTTCTAAGTCTCAGCCGTTAGGCAGCGGTCCATTTCCGTTCGGCGGTGGGTTACCCCCGTTGCCGCCCATTGGTGGCATGTCGGCCGCAGCATTTCCTGTTTGCGTTGTTGATGTTCCCGCAAAACATCCGATGATGTACGGGAACGCATCAGTTGCGTGATAGCGGTACGTGCCGTCCGGACCAATACGACCGTTACATGCATCGAGAACATTGGTTTTGCCACTCGAGTTATAGGTATACGCATTCCATGAGTACGACGTGGGGTCACCCGTCATGTCGTAACCCGAAACGAACTGTGCGGTTTCGGTGCAATCAACATCAAGACAACCGACCGAGTTGTAAATCGGGAATCCGTCAAGCGCGTATCCGACAATGACCGAACTGGTGAGATTGCAATACACATCTGAGTACAACGCGTGACTGTGATAATCGGCGGCGTAGCCGGTGTGTCCGCCACAGGTATCAAGAATCCCGTTGTATACCGGATCACCGAATGCTTGATCAGTAGGAACTGGGCCTTCGGTCGGGCCATAGATCGGCAATCCTGTTGTAGTGAAACCAAGAGTTCCTAGAACATCAGCAATCGACGTGGTCGTCGCTGCCACAGTTGGCTTCAACGGGACACGCCACACCCACGCTTGTTCATTCAGTCCATTCGGTGTCAGAGGTTCGTACGTGTAACTCGGCATGCCGTTTGATGTGACGACCAGTTCGGCATCGGTGCATTCAACCAATACTTCAGGCATTGCGTATGCTTCGCCAGCACCAGTGACTGCGGTTAAATCTGGAAAGACAGATGTCGGACATTCGCCGAGCACAGGCAACGCACTGTTAGCCGGTACATCAGGTGCCGGTGCTTCAGTTGACGCAATCTCTGCCGTCGTCGTCGTTTCGTCAACAGATTCGGCAAGCGACGTAACCACGGAGTTATCTGCATCTGATGATGAGCTACACGCCATCAATGTGAACGCCACGGCCGACAAAGCAATGTGTCGAGAAATTTTCATTCCGACAGTCTGACAAGCCTGTGGAGATAAGTCATTGTTCTATTTGAAAGAGTTCGGTGGCATTTACTGAAGTTCGTCATTCCACCAAGCTTCAAGAACATCAGGAATGCCTCCCATTCCCCGCTCTGACATGTTTTTCACGTCATCGGGTTCATCGCTTGAACGCATCACCGTGGCAATCTTGCCATCACATATCGCAATACAAACGCGCACTCGTTGACGCTTGGGATGTTCGCTCGGTCGCACACTGGGCTCGACATCTTCTTTAGGTTCTTTTTCCATCGGAGCCGCCCAACCTGTGACGACTAAACATCCCGCTTTGGTGGCCGGTGGACGTGGATTGTTCATCATCAATTCGTAGGGATTGGACTCAAGCGCAATTTGCCAGTCGTGGTTTTCGTTTTCGGGCATCGCATACAAACGGGCAAAGTCGATTTCAAATGGATCTTCTAATTCCGCGTGCACCAGTGAGTCAATGAATTGCGCAACCAGTAACGCTGGTTCGGAGATGTTGTCGTGGTTTTCTTCGTGAGTTGATGTCATGCCCGTACTGTGGGAATGAACCCACATAAACGGTGACGAACTCAGCAGTGATTACAAAAGTTTTGCTAAGTCTTTGGCTGCTTCAACAACTGCTGCGCCGTGTCGCTCACCAGGCTTGCGCGATAAGCGTTCAATCGGACCACTCACGCTGATCGCCGCGACGATGATTCCCTGCGCATTCATCACTGGTGCACTGACCGATGCCACACCAGCTTCACGTTCGCCGATTGATTGAATCCAACCCCGCTTGTCGACTCGTTCACCTTCTAAAACGTGACCAGCCGAACCTGCACCCAGTGGCAACAACGAACCTTCCGGAACGATCCAACGCAATCCGTGAGGAGACTCCAGCGAAACCACGCAACGACGACCTTCACCTTCGCGCACATACAACTGCACCGATTCGCCGGTCGTCGTGCGCAACGCATCAAGTACGGGACGGGCCATTTCGACTAGTGGCAATGCCGACGCCGCTGCCTTGCCCAGTCCAACCAGACCCATTCCTAAAGCAAATTTGCCGTTGGTTTCGCGCCGTACCAGTCCGTGATCTTCGAGAGCTGAGGCTAAACGGTGAGCCGTAGCCCTTGGCATACCAGTGGCATCTTGAAGTTCAATCAGAGACAACGCACCATTGGTTTCTAAGGCGCGCAAGACCGCAATGACCTTGTCAACAACTCCGACGCCCGATATGCTGTCCATACAGTAAGAATACTATCCCACATATTGAGAAAAAACTTATTGAAACAACACACTCGCGACCATTGAGGAAATTATGAGCAACCCCACCACCCTCGCCCAGAAAGTTTGGGACAGCCACGTCGTGCACTCGGCCGCTGACGAACCCGATCTTTTGTACATCGACTTGCACCTCGTGCATGAAGTGACAAGCCCGCAGGCCTTCGATGGTCTGCGTTTAACCAAGCGCCCCATTCGTCGCCCCGAACTCACGATTGCAACCGAAGACCACAACGTGCCGACGGCCGACATTCACTTGCCGATCGCCGACCCAATCTCGGCTCGTCAAGTTGAAGTCATGCGCAACAACGCCAAAGAGTTTGGCGTTGAATTGTTCTCAATGGGCAATCCATTGCAGGGCATCGTGCACGTGATCGGGCCCGAACAAGGTCGTACCTTGCCCGGCATGACCATTGTGTGCGGTGATAGCCACACGGCAACTCACGGTGCCTTTGGTTCATTGGCTTTCGGTATCGGAACCAGCGAAGTCGAGCACGTGCTCGCCACTCAGACTCTCCCCCAAAGCCGACCCAAGTGGATGAGCGTTGAAGTCAACGGCACATTGCCCGCTGGCGTCACCGCCAAAGACATCATCTTGGCAATCATCGGCAACATCGGAACCGGTGGTGGCATTGGTTATGTCATCGAGTTCCGTGGCTCAGCTATTCGGGCATTGTCGATGGAAGGTCGCATGACCGTCTGCAACATGACCATTGAAGCTGGTGCAAAAGCCGGACTCATTGCACCGGACGACATCACATTCGAATACCTCAAGGGTCGCACTCATGCACCCAAGGGAGCCGAGTGGGACAAGGCCGTTGCGTATTGGAAGACCTTGAGCACCGATGCCGGCGCAAAGTTCGACAAAGAAGTTGTGATTGACGCCAGCACATTGGTTCCACAAGTGACGTGGGGAACCAACCCCGCACAAGTCGCCAGCATCGATGCACCTATTCCATCACCTGATGATTTCGCCGATCCCACAACACGCGAGACCGTTGCTCGTGCGCTTGAATACATGGGCCTCACACCCGGAACCTTGTTGCGCGATGTCAAAGTTGACACCGTGTTCATTGGTTCATGCACCAACAGTCGTATCGAAGACTTGCGCGCTGCCGCTTCAGTGATGAAAGGTCGCACTGTCACCGTTCCGCGCGTGATGGTTGTTCCTGGAAGCCATTCAGTGAAGACGCAAGCAGAAGCTGAAGGCTTGCACGAAATCTTCCGTGCCGCCGGAGCCGATTGGCGCGAGCCCGGTTGTTCTATGTGCCTCGCGATGAACCCCGACAAGCTCACGCAAGGTGAGCGTTCAGCAAGTACAAGTAACCGCAACTTCGAAGGTCGTCAAGGCCGTGGCGGTCGCACTCACTTAGTGTCCCCCGAAGTCGCCGCCGCAACTGCAGTTGCCGGCACCTTCGCCACCCCAGCAGATTTAGTTTTAGGCCGACTTGAAGTGAAGGAAGAATCATGAAGAGTGTTCAAATTCTCACCGGTAACGGAATCCCCTTGCGTCGTAGCGACGTTGACACCGACCAAATCATTCCCGCCGATTGGTTGAAGCGAGTTGAACGAACTGGCTTCGAAGCTGGTTTGTTTTCAACCTGGCGCGATGATCGCAGTTTTGTGTTGAACGACGAGCGTTACGCCGGAGCGTCAATCTTGGTGGCCG
>JBIKYT010000099.1:0-5730 GCA_044355095.1 Ilumatobacteraceae bacterium | reverse complement strand
TGTGAGCCATGCGCCCATTTTGCCTTATGTCGAATGGGCTGTTCCACGAGTAGATATGAAGCAATGCTGAGAGCAAACGTGATTGCCAGACGGACTGCGGTCAGCGCTAACCCGTTGATATCTAAGCGTTCGCGCGTGCAGAAAATAAACACTGGCCAATGCCAGAGGTATAACGCGTACGAGAGTCGCCCGATGTACGCGAGTGGTCGCCACGAGAAAACGACTGACAAGTTGCTACTCGATGATGCAATAAGAACGGCGAGCGAAGCTGATGCGATCGAGTGAGCTAACAGTCCTCCGCGAAAGAGCCACTCACTTTGTCCGCTGACGGTAAACCACATGAACCCGATTGCAGCGATCAGTGCGGCGGTGATAACACTCGAAGCACGACGAAACTTTTGAATCCCCTGAGTGATTGCGTGACGTATCGCTGGCAGGGCAACGAAGGCTCCGCAAAGTAACGAAAATGCCCGGGTGTCGGTTCCCATGTAGACGCGAGTCGGATCGCCGCCGTTGTAGACCGTCAGCATTGCAACGAACGATGCGATGATTCCAGTACCAGCGAGGACTCCTAGGGCGCGGGTGCGCCCGATACGCCATGCGACGATGACCAGTAACGGCCACAGCACATAGAACTGCTCTTCAATGGCGAGGCTCCATAAATGTTCAAATGCTGATGGAGCAGCGAAGGCGTCCCAGTAACCCGCACCTGAACTGATCTGATGCCAGTTAGCGACATAGAACTGAGCCCACGGTGCGTCGTTGCGAGCGATGATCCACTGGCCCGTGTCGGCAAATAGTCGAAAGAAAACTACAACGACGACCAAAAGCACCATGACGGCCGGAAGCAATCGTCGAAGGCGTCGTCCCCAAAATCCAATCAGATCAACCGTGTTCGTTCGTTGTAACTCATCAATGAGCAAAGTTGTGATCAAGAAACCCGACACTGCGAAGAACAAGTCGACTCCCAGAAAGCCGCCGCTGAGTCGATCATCGTGAAACGCCAAAACTCCGATGACGGCCAAGGCTCGCAACCCATCAAGCCCAGGCAAATGCGGGCGAGCGGAAACGGATTGATTCACGGAGTTAATGGTACGAGGTATGGCCTGCTCGGCAGGATCTGATCGCTGTTGTAGTGGCACGACAAATGCCACTAGTTTGGACTTGTTCACGAGTGGCGAGGAATCACTATGACTACCGACAAACCACAACGACTCATTTCAGATATGCGAGGCGTTCGCTATGGCGAAGTGCTCGCAGTCATGTCACGTGACGAAAAGTTGCAAGCCGATGTTTACGGCACGCAGATGATTAATGATTGCCCCGCCGAATTGTGGGACACGCTCAATGCTGACGAGATCGCCAAAGATATGGGTGCCCTGTTCGTCAAGCTCAATGGGCCGCGTTATTGGATGCTCGATGGTCTCGGAACCAAAGTTGCCATGGTCGAGCCTGTGATGCGCGAATTTAACGGTCTGATGATGCGTCGTATCGCCACGGTCGACTTGGGCGACTCTCCCAGCACCGTGCCGTATCAAGAGCGTTTCGTCAACCGTGGCGCAGTGTTCTTTTTCGATGCTGGTTCGGTGGTCTATGAACTCATCAACGCAGAAGGCAAGGCGTACATCATGCAGGCGTATTGCGTGGGTGTCGACCCGACGCTGACTCAATCAAACCTGGGCGACCTGGCAGTCCGATTGAAATTGCCCGCTGGCTGGACTTTTCGGTCGCGCATCTTGGACGAAGAAATGGTGGTTGACACCACCGATCATGCGGCCACGGTGGTGCAAGACGAACTTGAGAACACCTACACCCTGCCGTACTAGAACTGGCCGAAACTGATCGGGCCTGACCTGTAGAAATTTTGATAGGTCGTTACACTCACACTGTAAATTTTCGACAAGGTGGTGTGGCGTGGTTTCAATTCATCGACAAGGTTCAGGCGAACGTGCGGTTCGGCGAGGTTTCACTCGCTGGCTCACGGTCATGGGGCTTGCTGCCTCGGCCGTCGCAGTAACCATTCCGTCCTCGGGTGTCCAGGCAAACGTGCAGCCGGCGTCGGTGGACACGAGTTCGTTGGCACGCGGCACTCAGCAACTCACGAACTTTGTCGGATACGGCGCGAGCGCATATGCGGACGCAATGACACCTTTAGGGTCGAAAACACTTTTCATAACTGATGACGGCGTCCACGGGACCGAACCTTGGGTGACTGATGGAACGACCAACGGAACCAAACTTCTCAAGGACATTGCGCCAGGTGCGAGTAGTAGTTTTTCCTACTCGATTCAAATCGCAGTGATGGGGAACAAGGCGTACTTCGCTGCCTCAAGCGGCGAACTTGATCATGCATTGTGGTCGACCGACGGCACGACCGAGGGAACGCAACTCGTTCATCAATTCACGGTTGATTACGATGATTGCCCGCCGAGTGATTTCGCGGTACTGAACTCGCGTTTGTATTTTGCAGCCGATGACGTTGACTCTGGTTGCGAGTTGTGGACATCTGATGGCACCGATGCTGGAACACAGTTAGTAAAGGACGTCGTGACCGGGGGAGGCGGGGCGTATCCAGCAAACCTCACCACAGTTGGTTCAAAAATTGTGTACTCGGGCTATGACGCTAATCGCGAAACTGAACTATGGGTGACGGATGGAACTGCCCAAGGTACATCGCGTCTACTTGATATCAATACCGACCCTGATGGGTCGAGCTATCCACACGAATTTGTGTCATTTGCAGCAGGGACAAAAGCAGCATTTTTGGCAGATGGATCAAATGGTTACGCGGTTTGGGTGACTGACGGTACTGTCGAAGGTACCCAGATAGATAGCCCTGTGAATTTTGATCCTGAATCTCTCATTTCTTCTGGTGCAGCCATTCACTATTCGGGATTCAACAATTGTTCAACGGCCCCGAGTGATCGATGCACCTTCTTGTACTCATCAAACGGTTCGGGTGGCATCCTCAATGTCGAAGACACGCAGAGCAATCGGGTTGTGGAATTAACCGTAAGTAACGGCATCGTCTACTTCAGCCAAAATATCAATGGGGAACCCAAGATCTTTCACCTGAACGGCGGCGTTCGCTCTGCGGCACTTTCAACAGAATCAAATCCTTTTGTCTACCCGTCAAACTTATTTGCCGCCGGAGGACTGCTTTTCTTCAATGCGTTTACCGATGGAAGTTTCGAAGTATTGGTGTCTGACGGTACTGCTGCCGGTACAAGCCTATTAAAGGATTTTGACTCAGAGTCGTTTAGCACCGACCTATTCGGAGCTTCAACTGTTGGCAATAGAACCCTTTTATTGGTGCAAACGGACCAATACGGAATTGAACTCTGGATTTCTGATGGAACTCCTAATGGGACGAATCTACTGAAAGACATCAATGCCGGAACGACCGGCGCAGCAGCTCAAGATATTGCCGTTTTGGGTAACAAAGCCTTCTACGGCGCTAACGCAAATAGTTCAGGAGACGAGTTATGGTCAACTGACATCGTCACCGGTGTGACAACTTTGGTTTCAGATATCAATCAAAGCGGAAGCAGTTCTCCAACAGATCTCACCGTGATAGGAAACAAAATTGTTTTCGTGGTACACAACGATGACGTTGGATACGAACTGTTTGTCACCGATGGTACGACTGCGGGGACTCAGTTATTAAAGGACATCAGTCAAACCGGTGCAAATTACATCGGGAATTTCGTCACCATGGGTGGCAAGGCGTATTTCACTGCAAGCGATGGTTTTGGAGCAGCGCTGTGGGTGACCGATGGTACGGCGAATGGAACGCAAATTGTCAGTGGCGTGATGGGTTACCTCGACGGCGTTGTCGCGACTACCGACAAAGTTTTCTTCTTGGCTATTAATGGTTTGAACGATTTAGAACTTTGGGTGACTGACGGTAGTTCCACACCAACGATGCTTTATGTTTCGTCTGGGTCGGACACTTACAGCCTTCCAGAATTGGTTGCCGCAAATAACTACGTGGTCTTTGCCGCCGACAACGGAGTCGATGGTCGAGAAATCTGGAAGTCCGATGGAACCCTTGGTGGAACCGCGATGATTCAAGACATCAACACCGTCTCTAAGGGAGTTGGCGGGACTTATGGTAGTGATCCGTTTGGAATGACTGCGATGGGATCACGAGTCTTATTCAGCGCATCGGACGGAACTGGTGCAGAGCCATGGATTACTGATGGAACAAGCAACGGAACTCGCAAAATCAAAGACATCAATCCCTACGGGGAGTCAATGTCCGAGCCATATCAAGATTCGGCTGATTCAATAAAGAGTTTGTTTTCAGTGACTGCATCGAGCGCGCGAGCATTTTTCTTTGCGAGCGATGACGAGCACGGCGAAGAACTGTGGGCGACAGACGGTACTGCATCTGGTACTTACTTGGTGAAAGATATTGTGCCGGGAGAGAATTCAAATTCGACTTATGAACTAGTGAGTGTCGGTGAAAAGGTGTTCTTCGGAGCGAGCGACTTCAGTAACTCAACTCAGTACTCATCGCAGTTCGGCAACGAATTGTGGACATCGGACGGAACCGAGGCTGGCACGTACATGGTTCGTAACATCGCTCCCGATTCACAAGGCTCGTTCCCCGTTAGATTCCATGCAATCGGAAATCGTCTGCTATTTACTGCCGATGCATATAACGGTCACGGAAAACAACTCTTTATCACCGACGGATCACGTTCGTCGTTTATGCCTCTGGCTCAGCCAGTAAGAATTCTTGACACGCGTACTGCAGGCGACACGGGGAAGGTCGGAGCGCTTGACGGACGTGGTGCGGCGTACACGTTGCAAGTCAATGGTGTCGCTGGAGTTCCCTTCCATGGTGTTGCTGCGGTTTCTCTGAATGTGACCGCTGTTGCGACAGAGGCGGGCAATGAGGGTGGTTATGTGACGGTGTATCCGTGTGGAACCAAACCTGATGCATCGAACTTAAACTTTGTGGCCAATCAGATCATCCCGAATGCCGTTGTTGCTCCGGTGTCGGACGATGGCAAGGTGTGTTTCTATGTGTATGGGAAAGCGCACTTGTTAGCTGATGTGTCGGGTTGGTTGCCAACAGGTGGTTTCACCGCGTTGGCTCAGCCCGAACGTTTGTTGAACACGCGCCCTGATGGTGAGGTAGGCAAGGTCGGAGCACTCGATGGAACTGGCACTTCGTACACATTGCAAGTCACGGGAGTTAAGGGCATACCGGCTTCTGGGGTGAGCGCAGTTGCAATGAACGTGACTGCTGTTGCGACAGAGGCGGGTAATGAGGGAGGTTACGTGACGGTGTATCCGTGCGGAACACCACCTGAAGCTTCGAACCTCAACTTCACTTCAAATCAAATCATTCCAAATGGAGTGATTGCCCCGGTGTCGGCCGATGGCAAGGTGTGTTTCTATGTGTATGGCAAGGCGCACTTGTTGGCTGATGTGTCGGGTTGGTTGCCAACAGGTGGTTTCACCGCGTTGGCTCAGCCATACCGCTTGTTGAATACGCGTACTGCTGGTGATGCTGGCAAAATTGGTGCGCTCGACGGTTCGGGCGTGGCGTACACATTGCAAATCGCAGGACAAGGCGGCCTGCCATCTGCCGGTATTGGTTCGGTTGCATTGAATGTCACTGTTGTCGATGGCCTAGTGAACGAGTACGGCGGTTATGTGACGGTGTACCCGTGTGGCACCAGGCCTGATGCATCAAACCTCAACTTCACGACGGGG
>JBIKYT010000039.1:0-19459 GCA_044355095.1 Ilumatobacteraceae bacterium | reverse complement strand
GACCTTGTGATTACTGGTGAAGGTCAACTCGATCACACGAGTTACGAAGGAAAAGTTGTCGGTGGTGTCATTGACAACTGCCAGCATTTCAAAACTCCAGTCGCTGCCATTGTCGGCTCATTCGAATTTGATGCCGAACTTGATGCAGAAGTCGTGCGACCTAAACCCTTAATTTCGTTGACTGAAATGTATGGTCACGACAAAGCAATGAACGAACCACTGTGGTGCATTGAGCACGCAGCACTTGAATTATTGCGGCAAATTTCGCCGCAGTAAATCAGGTGGGGGCAACAGTTGTCGTGGTGTCAACCGGAGCTGCGGGTAATGCACCTGGCAACAACTTGCCAGCGAGGTCGGTCCCCAGCATGACTAAGACTTGTGCTTCGCCAAGTGAACCACCTTCAACTGGTGCTGGTGTTGCAACAGGCTGAATTTGAATCCCACCCAAAATTTCGGCGACAGCAGTTGCGCCGGCTTCATATCCGGGCACATAGAAAACAACCGTGACACTTTGCTTACCGTACGTGACATCAGCGTTGATGGGTTGCGAAACAATGAATTGTTCTGACTGCAGTGCAGTCGACATCTGTCCAGCCGAACCAGTCACTCCAGAAGCATTGGCAACTAAAACCTTGAAACCACTCCGTGGAAGCGTGGTTGTTTCGGTAGGCGCAACAGTGACTTCTCCGGAAGGATCAACGATTGCTGCTTCAGTCGTAATCGGTGCACTGACATCATCGCGATCACGATTGACATCTCGCAAAATTAAGAAACCGAGCAAGACGGCAATCGCAGCGACAATCACACTCAGTGTGGTTGAAACGCTGACGCCGTTCGCGCCACCTCGGCCACCACGACCTGTTGATTCGTTGGCATCTTCTGTGTTCATGCTTGTAACCCTCCGGACTCAGAAGCGCCATCAAGACGCATACGACGACGTCGTTCGCGCGCCCTTTGCAAACGGCGAACAACAAGAGGATCGTACGCCAATGCTTCGGTGGTATCCAGCAGCCTGTTCAATTCGTTGTAGTAATCATCAGCCGAACAACTGAAGCGCTCGCGCAACATCAGGTCTTTAACGCCATCTTCGGTCCACCAGCCCCGCTCAAAATCCAGGATTGCTTGTTCACGTTCGCTTAGGGACATGCCTTAAGCCTGCCCGTTGGAGGTGCCCCAATACAAGCACCGACGGAAACCATTTCTCGACGACAAGGGTGCTATAAGAGCCGCTAGCGACTACTCTCCTGTGTGCATGAGCAGGGAAAATGCCGCAAAACCTTTCGTTATTGGCGTCGCTGGAGGCACGTGCTCGGGCAAGACGACCGTCGCCGAGCGACTCGTTGAGGTCATTGGCCCCGACAATCTGGCCTTGATTCGCCAAGACGCTTATTACATCGACCGCACGCACGAGGCCTTTGAGGTTCGGGCGGCCGCCAACTACGACCATCCCGATGCTTTTGAGTGGCCTCTCATGATCAAGCAACTCACCGACCTCATCGCCGGGGACACGATCGAAGTTCCGGTCTACGACTATGCCGACCACAATCGTTCAACCGAGGTCGAAGTTGTTCATCCCACCCAAATTGTGGTTTTTGAAGGCATTTTGGCCTTGATTGATCCGGCCCTGCGTGAACTTTTTGATCTCAAGATTTTTGTTGACACGCCTGCCGACATTCGCCTCACGCGACGACTCCAACGCGACATCACCGACCGCGGACGCACGCACGACAGCGTGATTGCTCAGTATTTGGCGACTGTTCGGCCCAGTCACGAATTTTTCGTCGAGCCAAGTAAGCGCTTCGCTGACGTGATTTTCCCTGAAGGTGGCCAAAACGACGCCGCATTCAATGTGCTCGTCGCCCGTATTCGTGAAGTTTTGCGCTGACCCAATCGCGGTACAAAGAGAGCCGGGTGTGGGGATTGAACCCACGACCTACCACTTACAAGGCGGTTGCTCTACCACTGAGCTAACCCGGCGTGTCGCTGACGCAACGCCTGCAGGCTAGCGACGATGACGGGCGACTTCATATGTGGCAAGCGAAGCTGCCACAGAAACATTCAGTGAACTCAGACGACCCTTCATCGGAATGCTCACAATCAGGTCACAACGTTCACGCACGAGGCGAGATAGCCCAGTTCCTTCAGCGCCCATGACCAAGCAAATGCCCTCAGTCGCCAAGTCTCCGAGTTCAAAGAGCGACTTGTCAGCGGCGTCATCGAGACCTACAACCCAAATACCGAGTTCGCGCATACGGGCCAAAGTTGTGGGCAACCCACCCACCACAGCCATCGGCACATATTCGATCGCACCAACGGACGTCTTGGCCACTGTTGGAGTGATGTGCACACTGCGGTGACGCGGCAAAATCACTCCGTCAACGCCGGCACCATCGCAACAGCGCAACAACGCTCCCAGGTTGCCGGGATCGGTCACGCCGTCGACTGCAACTAAGAACGGCGCCTTGCCTGGCCGACGACGCAGCAATGCATCAATCGGAACCGACGGCAAAGCTTCAGCATGTGCAAGAACGCCTTGCGGCGCCTCGCTGCGTGCGGTGTAATCAAGTTTCTTGCGACTCACTTCAATCACTGACACGCGGTTCGCGCGCGCGAGTTGCTTGATGTCTTCAACAACATCGCTTTCATCAAGGTCGCCAGCGATCCACACTTCAAATGTTCGGCGTCGACCGGCAATCAAGAGTTCACGAACTGCTTGGCGACCTTCAATCTGGGTGCCACCGAGATCATCATCTTTGTCACCTGTTGCACGACCCGACCCGCGGCCCGAACCACGACCGGGCTTGATCGGTCCTGCTTGCACAGGACCAGTTCGTGCGGCGCCACGGGCGTCTGGAACGCGTGGTCCACGACTAGACGGTCCGGGGTTACGACCTTTGGCTACGGGACCGCCTGCAGATGATGGCTTGGCCTTAGCCGCCGACACTTTGCGCGACGCCGGACGCTCACGCCCTGCTGGCTTTGGTGCAGGTTTGCCCTTACCGCCAGACACTGGACGGGGACTCGAACTTTTTCGCGCAGCCATCAGACTTCACTCCTGTTTTCCAATTGAAAAATCACGGCAACTGCCCAACAAGCAATTCCTTCTTGACGACCGAGCGCACCGAGACCTTCAGCACGCCGACCTTTGACCGACACTGGTGCACCAGTTGCCGTCGACAAGTTTTGTTGCATCTTTTCGCGACGTGGTGCCAACTTTGGTTGTTCACATACGACACTGCAATCGATGTTGCCAATGACCCAACCTTGAGCACGCACCAACATGGCGACGTGATCGAGAAGCTTGAGCGAAGCAACACCTTTCCATTGTGGATCGGTATCAGGAAAATGCTGACCAATGTCGCCAAGGCCAGCAGCACCTAACAATGCATCGGCACATGCGTGCGCAATTGCATCAGCGTCACTATGACCTTCAAGTCCGCGTACACCCTCAAATATGACTCCACCTAAAACCAACGGTCGATTCGGATCATCGCTGAAACGATGAATATCAAAACCTTGGCCAACGCGTACTCCGGTAATGCTCATGAAGCCGCCTGCTTACTTGCGATGAATTCGCGCGCCCACACCAAATCTTCGGGATGGGTGATTTTGCGGTTGTTTGCTTCACCAGACACGACTATGACGGTACCGCCAATTGCCTCAACCAATGACGAATCATCGGTGCCATCAATCTCGGGGATATACGCCCGACGCAAAATCTCCGCACGAAATGCCTGCGGGGTTTGCACAGCAACCAAAGTGGCGCGATCGGGTGTACTCACAACATGAGGAACGACTGCGTCAACCACCGACGAGTGCGCCACTTCAATCACCTTCACCGTGTCCACAACAGGCAAACCCGGAACCGAGCCGTCGGCACCGGAAACAACTGCGGCGATCACGGAGCGATACAAATGTTCAGTTGCAAATGGTCGCGCCGCATCATGCACCAAAATCATCGTTGCGTCAGCGGGTACGGCAGTCAGGCCATTTCGCACACTTGCAGTTCGCGTTGGGCCACCCGACACCACCCGTACCTGCGGATAAGGAGCATGGATGGTCGTTTCATCGGCAACATCATCGACCGGAACGACCACGACAACCCCGTCGCTACTGGATAGTGCGACCCCGATGGCATGATCGAGCACCCGGCGGTCGCCAATCATCTCGTATTGCTTCATCGTCCCAAAACGACGCCCTGAACCACCTGCGACCACAATTGTCCAGATCTGTGGCGAGGCTCCATTCGGCGGAGTTGTCGCTGGTGTTGTCGCCTGAACATCGGACATACGGGTTGAGGGTAGTACCGTATGGTTCTGATGGCTTACGAAGACGTCCTCCTCCGCACCGATTTTTTTGGCGACGCGCCGACCGAACAGGTCTCCGCGATCGCTGCTACTGGCCGAAAGCGCATACTTTCGCGTGGCGATCACTTGTTTGAGGCAGGTGAAGAAGCTGAGTCGATGTACATCGTCATCAGCGGTCGCGTCGCAATTGCGATTGCCAGCGAACTCGACAAGCGCGAGAGCATGGTCGCTCTCATGGAAGCCGGAGACCTCTTCGGCGAAATGGGATTACTTGATGGCGGTCCACGTTCGGCCATGGCTCGCGCCATTGAACCGAGCGAAGTTCTTGAAATTCCCTACGATCCCGTAGGCGATTTGCTTGACAACAACCCGAAAGTTCTGCGCGGAGTTGTACGCATGTTGGCTGAGCGCCTTCGTGTCATGGACGGCGCCCTCGCCGACTCCGTTTTCCTCGACGTCACTGGTCGTACCGCCAAGCGTCTTCTCGAACTTGCTGCTGGAGCCGACGAATTTGTTCTGCCTGTCACTCAAGAAGAACTCGCTGGCATGGTTGGCGCTTCACGTGAACGTGTCAACAAAGCAATTAGTAGCTTCATCCGCTTGGGCTGGATAGAGCAACACGAGCGCCGCTACAAGATCTTGTTACGCGACCGCCTCGAACTTCGCGCTCGCTGATTGAGCGATGCCGATGGGGCATCCGTCAACAACCCACAATCCACGTCCCTTTGCTTCACCGTAAACATGTGGTTGCGATGTGTACAGGCCAAGTAGATCCGCTTCATCAACAGCCGCACGTCCGAGCAACATTCCAGTACGTGATCGTCGCAAAGTATTGAACCAATGTTCAGGGTGCGCGCGCACGAAGTTCGGTGATGCACTTGCTATCAACGTGACGTTGCCTGAACTTATTATGGCCTGATTCAGAAAATCAACAATGTCTGGATACATCGTCGATTCATCAGCGAGTATCAGCGTCGGCTCTTTTTCAAACTCGCTGTACACATCGACGATTTTTGTGTGCTGTCGAAGGTCTATGACCCGACCTCGTGGATGAACCTGCTCCCAAGCATGTTGCATTGCCCCCATCACCATCGTTCGACCCGAATGGCGCGCGCCCAAGATTGCAATCCCTCTTCCGCGTGGCAGACACACCTCAGTGAGATCATCGGCAAGCACTGCCCATGATTCGGCCTGTTGCAATGAATCACTCGTGATCGCCCGTGGCAGATGACGCAACTTTAGTTGCGATGCAAGTACAGAGTCAGATGCGCTAACGCCACTTTCTGGTGCCAACAATTGTGCAAACAATTCTTGGCCATCGCAATCGACCACACAACGACCGGGAGGTGATGTCAATGCCCACTTCTGCTTCACACGGCTACTCAACATCGCCGGAATCGCCGTTGCCTGAATTCCAGAAATCACGCACGCAATGCGGTGGCTCGGTCCCTCTAAGAAAATTCTTTCAAACATTGTCCAGATTTCAAGACCGATGCGATCGTCAATGAAATGATTACGCCAAATATCAATGTCATCAATGAACAAAACCCACTGCTCCTCTTCATCCAGAACTGGTGGTCCATCAATTCTTTTGATCATCATCAGCAACAGTCGCCGCAACAATTCACGATCACTGACATCAATATGCTGTGCTATTGACGATCGCAGGCCAGAACAACTGATTAAGAAAACTTGCGCTTCGCGTGCCACCGATTGCTGGCGCATCATCGTTAACGCGCTGGTTTTACCTGTCTTCGCCGACCCAAAAATGAAAACATGCTGTGATAATTCCCATAAAAGTGGAACTTGTTGTTGATGCATCGGGTCATCAACAAGACCAATCACAACTTCAGAATTATGCATGAGCCTCGTGGATGCAATCTCTTTGACCACGAGTTGATTGGGCAAAGCATCAAGCCACGGACGTCGTGGATCGGGGATTTCAACGAGTTCCCGAGATTCATTCACCATGATGACCAGTGACTCAATATCAATATCTAGGTGTGTGGCTTGAAAGACATACAGCTCATCCGAACCAAGACGCAGGACTGCTCGACCAGGAGTATCTCGTGAAAAGCTCGCTGCCACATTCGAGCCAACAATCTCCGACGAATCGTGGCTGGATTGAACTCGTAGTGCGAGTCGGATATTGGCATTTGCCAACACATCAGCCGACAATGCCGATCCTGGACGTTGCGTGGCAACAATGAGATGAATTCCTAAACTGCGGCCGCGCTGAGCAATTCCAACGAGGGATCCAATGAAGTTAGGGACATCCTCTTTCAAGGCTGCCAATTCATCAACGACAACAACCAAGCGCGATAAGCGCATTTTCGGGTCATTTCGAAGTTGTTGCTCGCGATAACGCAATTCTGCTTCAAGACTCACTAACACTCTTTCAGCTAAACCCACATCAAGATCGGTAATCACACCAACTACGTGTGGAAGATTCACACATGAATCGAAAGCTGCGCCGCCCTTGTAATCAATCAAGATGAAAGTCACGTCGTTTGGTGAATATTGCAGAGCAAGCCCGATCACCCATGTTCTGAGGAAGTCACTTTTACCTGAACCCGTAGTACCCACCACAACTGCATGTGGACCATCGTTGACCAGATCAATAGCGATTGGACCATCGGCCGACTCTCCGAGGATCACGCTCAAACAATCGCGGTCTTGTTGTTGCCAATACGTTGCGATTGATTGAGATGAAAGTTGAGAGTTCTTCACAGACGTCGAAAACGGAACTTCTTTCGGCACAAAACTTCCATCGTTGTCGGGATCAATCCACCGCTTGAGAGCCTGCGCAAAATGTCGGGCGGTTGTTTCAGACATCCCATCAATTCCAGATTCATCAGCATTGAGTGTGTCGCTACACAGAGCCGAAAGATCAAGACGACTTCGAGCCACAACGATCATGGAGACATTTTGGTTGTGAAGAATTCGACGAGCGATTGAAGTTCGGTTGGCAATTGCTTCTTTCTCGTGTACAAAAATCAAACGATGTTTGCTTTCGTAGCCGGCACCTTCAAGATCAAATCGGTCTAAGGGTGTGCTCCTCACCTGAACGAATTCTTTCAAGAACTTCCACTCATCATCCACATCACTGGCAAAAATCAACTGCCAGTCGGCTGGCCCATTTTCAACAACAAGTCGCGCGATCAATGCAGTCACGCACTGACGAGCCCGCATTCCGTAGACCCCAAGAATTTTGCCGGCAGCGATGTTGACACTCCGCGGATAGTGAGTGATGACAATCGGTTGCTCATCGTCCTTGAGCATCACTTCTCGCGCTTCTACGCCAACACACACCTCATCAAGTTTCCGATACGCCCATAAGTGGGCATCCCCATTTTCAACACTGACCCGCAACCGTCCAATTGACGTGTGGCGGTAGCGACGCCGTTCAACTAGAGCCTGTAGAAATTCAATATTTTGCTGATGAAACTGCTCGGTGGTACGCAACACCTTGCGACGCCAACGAATCATTGACCTCCGATAGGAGACACGACTGACTGCCCAGGTCAACAATGCGATGAGTCCAGTCGTCATCGCGAAGAGACCAAAAAGCATTTGTTTGGTCACGACTGCCATCACCACACCTAGCACCGCTCCACTCACGATAGGAACCATCGGCGGCGATATCGGGGCCGTTGGTTCGGGCTCGAGTTCTGGTCGCTTCGGAGCCAAGAGACTTTCTTGATTCTCGTGCAGCACCCGATGGAAAGTCGCCGGAGGCCGCTCCGCAGATTGTTGAGCGTGGCGAACCTCGCACCAAGATTCGCCGATAGCAACAGTCGGCGCATGATCACCGTTGTGAACTTGCAAGACGCCACCAAGTGCCTGCCACTCAAGATGCGGTGGGTCCCAATCCAGAAGCCCATGATGAGGTTTAACCGACGGATCATCAATCGTGAGTCCCGCCAGGTTTGAACGGCCAATGGTCTGACGACCAGGTTGCATAGGAAGAACTGCCCCACTGTCGGGTCCACTCATCACGACAAGTTCGTACGAATTCATGGCGCAGTGATGCCTCGTTGCTCTCACCCACGGTCTCACCACCGGCGTTGATCGGGGTCGTAGTGCGACGGGCGGTGACGGTCCTGGTGCCTAGTGGCGCCATGACACCAACACATATCACTCGAACCGGCCGTATCAGTTTGGCAACCAATCTCGTGGCCGAATGGCAACGAATGGCTCGTCAACCTCACAACATTCGCCGAGCAAACTCCTTGGGCTTACCCGGAGAACCAGTTACTCACCTTCAAGAGATGCTGTTACGAAGCGGACTTGACGACACCACAAATGCCAACCACTTCGATGAATACTTGGCCCGACTGGTTGAGTGTGCCAAGGCTGACGACTTAGCGACTCGGATGGTTTTCCAACGCATCATGCCCGGTCTTATTTCTATGGCCATGCGCCGCGCTCCTTTAACTGTCGGGGGTTTATCAAGCGCATTTGATCTCATTGCATCGGCGGCCTGGATCGTTATTCGCAGATTCCCCATTGACCGTCGTCCCCGCCGTGTCGCAGCAAACCTGCTCATGGATATTGAATATCAAGCATTTGTGCGCGAGCCCCGCCTCAAGCGAAATCGCACCGAATTCAATTTCGCACCGGGCGGATTACTGGGGATTGAGTTTGAACGTTTTCGTCGTGGCCAATTTGACAATGATCCGGTGGGTAACAGTGCCTACCTTGACCTGTTGTTTTATGAATTCGAAAAACATGGACTCACCGAGAACGATCTCCAGATATTGCGTGCCATCTGCCATGACATCAACTCCGTCGAGATCGCCCCACATCTCAATATCAAACCGCGCAGTGTTCGCAACCGTCGCGAACGAGCAATCAATAAGGCGCGCGAGGTACTTGCCGAACGAGACGATCTACAACCGTGAACACATATTCAACGATCGGGCAGGTCGTCGTATCCGGCATCTCCTGGCATGAGCAGCGCATCAATACGTCCGTCATCACGCCACTTCACTTTGGGTAAAAGTTTGGGCGGAGTTCCGATCTTGCCAGCGGCATCCATGATTGCATCAACCGACGAATGTGCGGCCAGGAACTCAAGATTGGCGGTCGTTGGTGGCAACATCAGTAGCTCACCGGCATGCGCACGACTCAGAGCATCACTTGGCGTGACCCACAAGCTGTCAACGGTTTCCTTGTCATCGTGTAGAGGTGTTTGATCATCGGGCATTGCCACGACGAAAAAACGGGTATCAAATCGACGAACTTCGCCATAAGGCGTCACCCAATGAGCGACCCACAACAACTCTTCAGTTTGGGCAACAAGATTCTCGGTGGTCAACACACTGGTCATGCTGCGTTCGCCAGCATGAACGGTGTGACGGTACGTCGTAAAGCGCTCGTGCGACACCGGATCATCAAATCGCACGGTCATACCCGTTGAAGTTCGGGCCAACAACACGCCGGCCTCTTCAAAGCATTCGCGGATTGCCGCGATTTCATACGACGAATCTTCAGCATCAACTGCGCCACCTGGGAAGACATACATTCCTCCGGCGAAAGCGGCCTTGGTTGTGCGACGCATCATGAACACTTCAACACCTGTTACATCGGACTCACGCAACAACATCACTGTTGCAGCCGGCCTTATTGCAACACTTGCAGGATCAAAATCAGAATTCTGTGACACGGTCAGTCCAATTCGCCACGAGGTTCTTCGGCATCGGTGTCAATGAAATCTCCGGATGTAAAACCACCTCGCTGCCGCCCTTGCGAAGAACTACTGCCAAAACCAGTCGAGAAGAACATGCCCCCCTTCTTGGCCCGACGCATGAGGTACGTACGGAAGAAGGCGCGGGTTACTGGGAACAACATCAGGAGACCGAAAACATCTGACAAGAAACCGGGTGTTAGTAGCAAGGCACCCGCTCCCAAAATGAGGACGCCATCGATCATTTCTTTGGTCGGAATTTTTCCCTGAGCCACTGCTTCGTTAAAACGGCGCCACACGCGAAGGCCTTCGCGCTTCACTAGCCAACTGCCGATGAAACCAACGGCGATCATTAGGCCCAAAGTGTTGAAAAAGCCGATGGCCCCGCTCATCTGGATGATGGTGTAGAGCTCGGCTATTGGGGCCACGATGAACAGCAAGAACAAGATCACGCACTCACCCTAGTCAGCGAGTGACGACAAGAGATAGCGTCGCTCTTAATGACTTCTCGTCCACCCAGCGTTGATTCTTTGGCACGATCGCTCGTCCACATCGGATTACCTCATCCGTTGCTGGTTGATGCTGCTCGACAAGCAATCGCTGCAGGCGACCCACAGTTGGCCGAACAAATAGCCCATGACATTGCGCAGTGTTTGCTTGTCCCGGTCATTAATGCCACAGGTGTTATCGCCCACACCAATCTGGGTCGTTCGCCCGTCGCCCATACTCAAACTGCTCGTGCACAGAATCTCGAATTTGATCTCACGACTGGCCAACGCGGTAGTCGCCAAGCGGGTATCGGGCAGTTAGTCGCCCGCGCTTGTGGCGCCGAATCAGCGATGGTCGTCAATAACAATGCCGCCGCAGTCATGTTGGTGTTGGCAGCTCTTGCGAATGATCGCGATGTTGCAGTGAGCCGTGGCGAGAGTGTCGAAATTGGTGGAGGGTTTCGTGTTCCCGAAGTGATGGAACAATCGGGAGCGCGCCTGCTCGATGTCGGCACGACGAATCGCACGCGCCTCGCCGATTACCGCAAGGCGATTGATCGCAAGACAACTGATGTCGCACTCGTTCTTAAAGTTCATCCTTCGAACTACCGTGTTGAAGGTTTTGTTGAAGAAACTGCGGTTGATCAACTTGCAACTCTTGGTGTCACCGTCGTTTCTGACATTGGATCCGGCTTACTTGATGCGGCATGCCCTTGGCTTAGCGACGGCCCTCCGAACTGGTTGAGCGGTGAACCTGCGGTCAAACAAACTTTGGCGGCAGGCGCTGACCTTGTCACCTTCAGCGGTGACAAATTGATGGGTGGAGCACAGTCTGGTTTCATTGTTGGTCGTGCCGATTTAGTACAAGCGTGTGCCGCGCACCCTCTTGCTCGTGCGTTACGTCCCGGTGGTTTGGTTATCGCTTCACTTCACAACACATTGATGTCATACCTCGCTCGGACCGCTCAAAAGGACATTCCCTTTTGGCGAATGGCTACAACAAGTGTTGGCGACTTACGCAACCGCGCTCAGGCAATTATTCAACAATCTGGTGTTGGCAAAGTGGTTGATTGCGATTCGCTCCCTGGGGCAGGCAGCGCTCCAGGTGTCACGATCAAATCAGTTGGCCTGTCCATAGAAGGCGATCACCTTGTTGCCCTACGTCGTTTTCAACCGCCCATCATCGCGCGCGTAAAAGATCACACGACCATGCTTGATCTACGAACAGTTGACCCGACTGATGATGCAGTGTTGATTGAGGCACTTCAGAAAATCACTTGACATGCGCATCATTGCCACTGCCGGCCATGTTGATCATGGCAAGTCAACATTGATTCGCCGCCTCACTGGCATTAATCTTGACCGCTTGATTGAAGAACAAGAACGTGGACTCACCATCGATCTTGGTTTTGCCCACATGCAGTTACCAACCGGCGAAAACCTCGCATTCATTGACGTGCCTGGTCACACCAAATTCATCGGCAATATGTTGGCCGGCGTCGGGGGAATCAACGCCTGCATCTTGGTGGTAGATGGCCACGAGGGTTGGAAGCCACAGACCGAAGAGCATTTGCGCATCATGCAACTTGTTGGGGTCACCCACGGAATCATTGCCCTCACAAAAATTGATCTCTGCGATGCTGATGATCGCGAACTTGCAATGATGGATATCGCCGATCACGTTGCCGAGACTTTTCTGCAGGATGCACCGATTCTGCAATTGAGTGCGACAACTGGCGAAGGACTCGATGACTTCATCTCTGCACTTAATGCACTCGCGATTACAAGCAATCCCTCAATTGATCATCAGCGACCACGCCTTTTCATTGACCGAGTATTCGCCGCCAAAGGAAGTGGCACTGTTGTGACCGGAACCTTGACCGACGGTTCATTTGCTATTGGCGACAATGTGCTCATCACGCCATCAGGTCGCGAGGCCAAGATTCGCGGAATTCAAACTTTGGGCCAAGCCGTCGAGATGATTGAGCCTGGTCATCGCGTGGCTCTCAATCTGTCGGGCATTGATCACTCAGAAATTATTCGCGGCAATGTGGTCATTCACGAAAATAATTGGCATCTCTCCGACCGAGTTGATGCATCGCTTCAAGTACTTGGTTCATTGAAACATGTCGTGTCACGCCGTGGCGCTTTCACCGTACATGTTGGTTCGGATGAAATACCGACACGCGTACGAGTTCTAGGACCCGAATCGATTGCACCTGGCCACGAAGGTCTGGTGCGATTGCACCTTTCACGGGCAGTGCCATTACTGCCGGGCGATCGTTATGTGTTGCGCGAAAGCGGGCGTTCAGAAACTGTTGGCGGCGGCGAAATTCTTGATGTCGCACCGAAATTGCCCGCTTCTCGAGCTCGGCCGTCGCGTTCTGTTGATCGTGTCGTAAACGAACACAATTGGATCACCGCGAGTTCACTCTCACTTCTCACTGGAGAAAAACGAGAAGCGCAATTCGGTGAATGGATTGTGGATCCAGATGTTCTTGCCACCACCATCGCTGCTATTGAGTCACAGATCACAAAATCAGGTGACACCGGAATCGATCTTCTTGAATTCAACGAACGTGAGCGTTTGGTTGTCACGACTCTCCCCCAAGTGTCAATAGTTCATGGTCGTGTCACCTTGGTAGGAGTTCATGATCCCCTTCTTGATCACCCCATTATTGAGCAATTGAAATCTGACGGTTGCGCTCCTCGCTCACCACTTGGCATCACGCCGCCAGAGTTACGACGCCTCGCCAAGGCCGGGCTGCTATTTGAACGCGAAGGTGAATGGTTTCATGTATCGGCTCTTGAAACCGCAAAAACAATTGCGTCTCAGCTTCTGCACAACAATCCTGAGGGTTTCACCATGTCGCAATTTCGCGAAGCGCTTGGGGTCACTCGCAAACACGCGGTTCCGTTAGCCGGCGAACTTGATGCTCGGGCCATGACTCGACGACGGGGCGACGTACGTATTGCTGGACCAAAAATCTAAATATCTTTGATTCAAACGTTATAGATATAGCGAAAAGTCAGATTGATGCGCGGAGCCACGAACTTCTTGGTCTTTGGAATGTCATGCATCCAACACGCCTGTGACAATCCACTCATCACGAGCAGCGAACCTGATGCTAAAGAAGTCTGCCGCAATTCTTTGTTCTCACGATGCCGCAGACGAAAGTTGCGTTCTCCACCAAAGCTCACTGATGCAATAACCGGCTCTGACCCAAGTTCGGGTTCGTCATCTGCGTGCAGACCCATCGAGTCCTGACCATCGCGATACAGATTGACCAACACCGAGTTAAATTTCGCCGATGCCGCATCTTCACAGCGGCGCTTAATCTCCAGCAAAGTTGGAGTCATTGGTCGAGGATCAAGTGTGATTCCCGAATACGAATACGCCAAGTCTCCATACCAACATGCCAATCGTGGCTGGGGAACTTCTTTGCCAAACAAAATGATGTTGCGCGCTTCCCAAGGAGTCTCATCCATGATGTTGCGAAACATGCGCTCACTGTCCCCTGAATCAAAAAATCCCGGACGATAAAACGCACTGCCGTCGAAAGGCAATAGTTCTTGCGGTTGCATGAGTGGCTCGTCAAAAAGGCTCATACGGTCACCAATTTTTAGGGCATGGGCAGGTCGGCAAATTGCGATTCAATAATTGAACGATCTTCAAGATCGCTGATTCCGGCAATCAATTGCACCGTCACCATGTACACATCGCCATAGCGTTCGTCATCGGCATTCAACAATGCCCGCGAATATCCCTCATGCAGTGAAGCGATCAACCAATCATCAACTGCGTTTTCAATCGCTCGCGCGATTGCCGATTCAATCAGCGTCACGGCATCTTCGGCCATGCCGTTTACGGTGAGTGCTCGTGCGACTTGCCAATCACCGATCAACAAATTCATGGCATTGCCGATGGGCTCCCAAAGCGCACGTGAAGCCAGTGCTTCACATAATGCTCGATATGCGTCTTCTTCAGAAAGCTCGCTGCGATCAAGAATGTCAGAAGCATTGTTGTAAGCGCTGATCGCCAACATGCGCCGCGTTTGCTCTGAATCACTCATTGCGAGTTCGTTAGTTTTCTTCAGTTGTCGCGGCTTCTTTGGGTCGACGTTCGCGATAGTCACGCGCTCCACCTTCTTCAGGCTCGACCTGCAAGACAATTCCGTCAATGGCCACGACTCTCGCCATTTCGCCACTCTTCACTGGAGTTGCACGGTTTGTGCGAGCCTTCCAACGGGCTGGCCCAATTTGTACAGCGCCGTCAGGACTGATGTCCGAGACCGCCATACCGACTTCGCCAATCAGACGCTCGCGCCCAACTGTGGGAGTCGCAAAGCGTGTCCTGGTCATGCTGGGCATACCCGAAATAAAAGTGAGAGCAATACCGCCAATGCCTACGAGCAAACTCAACCATGACACTTGCAGCGAATGCTGATCAACGACGGGAAACAGGAAGATCGATGAAACCGTAAAACCAACCAGACCAACGCCAGTCCAAAATCTTGGAATGCCAACTTGCACATCGATAGAGAACGCAAGCATTGAAACGAACATCAAGATGAGTGCCCAGTTACGTTCGGGCAGTTCGCCAAGACCGTAGAAAGAAAGCATCAGCAGAACTGCGCCAACAACACCTGCCACGCCGATACCGGCAGTGAAGAATTCAAAGATCAACAGCGCGAGACCAATAATCAAAAACAAGTACGCGACTGGCGGACTTGCCGATGTGTGCAACATCTGTGCCCACAAACCAAGTTTGTGGAAACGAACTGTGGTGATGTCATTCGAAACATTGCCGTCGTCGTTGAGGGTTTCAACGGCGGTATCAAGCGTGACGCCATCAATGATTAATCCATCAAGTGCATAGACCATGTTGCGAATGGTGGGTGCACCTTCATCGCTGATTTCAAGTTTCAATGCTCCAGCACGACGAGCATCTTGGAAGCCAAGTGTTTCGGTGCGCAACTGATCAGTTGCTTCACCAAAGTCGACATTGTCAACAAGCGGTGTGCCCGACTTTCCGATACGAGTGCCAGGTGCCATTCCGGTGGCATCGGCTGCTGACAAAAGTTGAGCGCCCAGACCAGTGGCTTTCGAACCAGAAGGCCCGACCCAAATCGCCACTGGAACAGTCGCGTTGGCGATCCGGTTATATAGATCGCGCATTTCATCGCGACCCACTAACGAGGCCTTTGAGTTGATCTGCAGAATCAGAGCTTGGGCGCCATTGGTTTCAGCATCAGAGATCGCGTTGTTGATCGCGTCAACGATGATGTTGTCGATGAGGCCCGACACTTGCAGCACGTCAACTGGCGCCAAACCAGTCGCAGTGACTTCGGCGCTTGTGGTGACCGCCTCTTGAGTGGGCGGTTCGGTGCCTGATGACGCATGTGCCACATCAATAAAGCCGAGCACGGAGCCGACGGCAATGAAGAGGATGGCTAGTCTGCGCACGAGTGTCTCCGAAAAAGAAAAATATTGACCCGTTGTTCACCATGTCGCGGATGCTGGTGGTGGCCGGCAAGGGTGGTGTCGGCAAGACAACCGTAACGGCTGCGATGGCACGCGCCTCAGCCGATCTCGGACTTCGGGTACTGGTTGTGACCATTGACTCGCGGCAGGGGCTCGGCGATCTGCTGGGTGGATCCTCCGACGCTGGCTCAGAATATGAAGGCACCCTGATTGCCAGCGGACTCGGACCAACAAAGACGGGCTCAATTCTGCTGCGCACTTTGACCGCCAGCGATGCCCTTCAGGACTACTTGGGCACCCAAGGACTCGCCCGTTTGGCCAAGCGCTTGGTCTCAACTGGGGTCGTGGACGTGGTCGCCAGCGCTGCCCCGGGAATCGATGACCTTTTGGTCTTGGGCAAACTCAAACATTTGGTTGGTATCGCTGGTCCAGAAGGCGACCACGACCTGATCATCGTTGACGGCCCAGCCGCCGGACATGCCATTTCCTTCCTGCAGTCCCCCGCAGCCATGGCCAAAACGATCAGCGGGGGCCCTTTGCATTCGCAGGCCAACGAAGTTCTGGCCATGTTGCACAACCCCGAAAAGTGTCGCGTGATCATGGTGACGCTGCCCGAGACAACTCCCGTCAACGAACTCGTGGAAACCACCGCCCTGCTCGCAGAGACCGTTGGGGTTCATTTCGGACCAGTTGTGATCAACGGAGTCGATCAGGCTCCTGACATCACTGCCCTCGTGGCGAAGGATCAATTGCCCGAAGGCGAACTTGGTGATGCGGCGCGCTATCGAGCATCACGATGCGCGATGCACGCCCACGCAGTTGAGCGAGTCAATCAACTTGTTGCGACCGGATCGATTTCGTTGCCACATATTGCAAGTGCAGGCTTATCGACCGGCGATATCAAAACTTTGGCAAAAGTTTTGCTTGCAGAAGTGAGCACACAATCATGAGTAAGAAGAATTTCCGCGATGTCATTTCGACTTCGCGCATCGTGGTGTGCTGTGGCTCGGGTGGAGTTGGCAAAACAACAACTGCTGCCGCGTTAGCAATGCAAGCGGCCGAAATTGGTCGACGGGTTGTGTTGATCACCATTGACCCAGCAAAACGTTTGGCCGATGCTCTTGGTTTATCCGAATTAAGTAACGAACCTTCGCGGGTACAACACGAATGTTCGGGCGAACTGTGGGCCATGATGCTTGATGCACGCGCCACATTTGATGAAGTGATCCGTCGACAGTCGCGAAATAAGCAACAAGAACAGGCGATTTTGACAAATCCGTTCTATAGCAATATTGCGAGTCGTCTGTCGGGCAGCCAAGAATACATGGCAGCCGAAAAACTGTACGAGTTATTCAACGACGATCGATTTGATCTCGTGATCGTTGATACTCCACCAACTCGTGAGGCTCTCGATTTTCTTGAGGCTCCGCAAAAGCTCATGAACTTTCTTGACCACCGCGTGTATCGCTGGTTAGTGATGCCTGCTCGCGGCGGACTGCGAGTCTTGAACTTTGCGGCCCAACCAATTTTGAAAACAATTGGCCGCGTCATTGGTGCCGATGTGTTGGCCGATGCCATCAACTTCTTTCAAGCCTTTGAAGGAATTGAAGAAGGTTTTCGTCAGCGTGCTCTCGCCGTTCAGACTTTGTTGAAATCACAGGACAGTAAATATGTGGTGGTGGCTTCGGCGCATCACGACACCATTCGCGAAGCGATCTTTTTCACCGATGAACTGGCGCGAGTTGGCACCCCAGTGACCGGACTCATCATCAACCGCCTACAGCCAAAATTCGGCAAGGGCTCAGCCTCTGCGTCAATGACCGCAGGGCGAAAGGCCGATAAAGAAGGCGATGCCGATCTGGCCGCTCTCCATCGCAATATGGCTCACCTGCGCCACATCGTGCAGGCCGAAGAAGCCACCTTGAAACCCCTACTCGACGCCGTCGGGTCGGCCCTCGTGGTGAAACTTGATCAGCGAGCCCAAGACGTTCATGATCTCATTGCCATCGCCGATTTGGGGCGGGATCTCGTCGCCGCCACCGCCACGAGGTAGCGTTTCAGACGTGCATGTGATCCTGGCTACCGACGCTGACTGGCTGGTCGACGAAGTCGTCGCCGCCCTTGGCGGTCCCGAAACAACTTTCACCCATTGTCGCGACGGACGTTCGGTCGTTGAAGTCGTCAAAGGTCGTACCCCCGACCTCGTGATTCTCGATATGCAGATCGGCACCATGGGTGGCATTGCCGTGACCATGGATCTACGTCTCGACGAAAGTGGCGGCACGTTGCCCCATGTTCCGATCTTGATGTTGCTTGATCGTCAAGCCGATGTGCACATGGCTCGTCGTAGTGGCGCCGATGGATGGCTCATTAAGCCGCTTGATGCGTTGCGTCTCCGCCGAGCAAGCAAGGCCATTGCCGGTGGCGGTTGCTTTGCTGAAGGAATCCCCGCAGTTGATGAACCGGTCGTTGAAGAAATAGTTGAAGAAGTTGCCGCAACAGAAGTTGAAGTCGCAACCGCCAACTGATTACGGGTACGTAATGTCCAACAACTCGTGAACGCGTGAACCAGCGATGCCGTCCGCAGAAATTAAGTGATACCACTGAAAGTTCATCACAGCACGAATTGTTTCTGGTCCATAAGCGCCATCCACCGAGATCAAGAAAAAGCCAATGTCAGACAGGGCTTGTTGTAAGGCCGTGACCCGTGGACCAGTGTCGCCGTACCGCAGAGGTTCCGCAGCGCTTTCAGGCTGATAACCCTTATTGGTTTCGTCGCAGGGATAACCCGCAATCGCAATTTGAAGTGTCGTGAAGATAAAACTCTCACTAGTTATTGTGCCTTCGGGCTCGGGTCCGTAGTCATCAGGAACCGAGTAGCAGTAGATGTAAATCGGGTCATACATTTTCCACGCGTTGTCTTCAATGTGAAACGGCGTCACGCCTTCGCAATTGCCACAGTCGGGATAGCTCTGCGTGATCATCCAGTCGCCAATGCATTCAAGGATGGCCAGACCTTCGATCGACTGTCCAATCGGATTCGTCTCATTGGGATCAACCGCCGACATTGAACAAGCCGGCCGGAGATCAACTGGCGATGATGGTGTTGGCATCTCGACCGAAGTCGTCGGTGCCTCAGTAATCGGCACTTCTGAAACCGTGGTCGAACCCTCGGTGCCTGTGCCAACCGAACCACTGCATCCGATGAGTAACCCCAAGCCCAAAACACCCGCACTGAACCTTTGCAAAAACTTCAGATTCATATTTGGCTCCTCGCAATTCTCTTGGCTCAGACTAAACGGGGGTTGGGGGAACGTTGGTCAAATCCCAGTTGTGCAGTTAGGGGAAACTGCCCATTCCCTATAGGATCGGACTCCTGCACCATCGGGGTGTAGCGCAGCTTGGCTAGCGCGCCACGTTCGGGACGTGGAGGCCGGAGGTTCAAATCCTCTCACCCCGACCAGCACACATCCCCCGCTTCGGCGGGGGAT
>JBIKYT010000098.1:0-5915 GCA_044355095.1 Ilumatobacteraceae bacterium | reverse complement strand
GAATGTGACGGTGGTTGATGGTGAGGCTGCTGCTGTTGGTGGTTATGTGACGGTGTTTCCGTGTGGTGATCGGCCGGTTGCGTCGAATGTGAATTTTGTTGATGGTCAGACTGTTCCTAATGCGGTGGTTGCTCCGGTGTCGTCTGATGGTCGGGTGTGTTTTTATGTGTATGGCAAGGCGCATGTGGTTGTTGATGTTGCGGGTTATTTCTCGTCTGGTTTTAGTGCGTTGGGGAAGCCTGAGCGGTTTTTGGATACGCGCACGTCTGGTGTGAAGGTTGGCAAAGTTGATGGTTCGGGTGAACCGTATTCGTTGGTTGTTGGTGGTGTGAGTGGTGTGCCGTCTGGTGTGTCGACGGTTGCGTTGAATGTGACGGTGGTCGATGGTGAGGCTGCTGCTGTTGGTGGTTATGTGACGGTGTTTCCGTGTGGTGATCGGCCGGTTGCGTCGAATGTGAATTTTGTTGATGGTCAGACTGTTCCTAATGCGGTGATTGCTCCGGTGTCGTCTGATGGTCGGGTGTGTTTTTATGTGTATGGCAAGGCACATGTTGTGGTTGATGTTGCGGGGTATTTCACGTCTGGTTTTAGTGCGTTGGCGAAACCTGAAAGGTCTTTGGATACTCGTTCGTCTGGTGTGAAAGTCGGCGAGCCAGTCAAGAATCCAGAAGTTCCTGTGACCGAGCCAGTCAAGAATCCAGAAGTTCCTGTGACCGAGCCAGTAACGAAGGTTCCTGGCGTTTTGACAGGAGGAGCGACAAAGGCTCCGGTGGGACCAGTTGCTCTTGGGCTTAATCTGACCGGTGCCTCTGCATTAGTGCAAACTTCACAAGTATCGGCACGCAGCGTGATGGAAAATCGCGTTCCCTACACCGCAAGTCTTTCAAATCTCTTCAAGGTCACTGCTAGTGGAGCTGTCGAACCTGTAGCAACGAACCAAAGTATTTATGTCGATGATGCTGTCGTTGGACCGAACGGCAGGTTGTACACAATTGCATATGGACAATCTTGTTTACTTGCTGAGACCGATGTAACGACCAATCAATCTGTGTGCATTGAAAATGCGGGCGGTTCTTTAACTATTTGGCAGTCAAATGAAACCGCCAATTTTCCCCGGATTCAGTTCGACAATTCTGGCGGGGTCTATTACCTGGCATTGACGCCTCGGTCAGACAGCCGGTTACCATTTTATGTGTACACGATTCGGCGCTATAAAGATGGTGTCATCACGGACATGTTTGATCTCCCTAATCAAGTTGTTCGATTTTGGCATGTTGTACCAAATGGCTCAACTATTTTCAGTGGGCAGATTCTTGATTACAACTCAGCCGGTGAACAATACGAAGTAAGCCACGAAACAAAAATCGTTACGAGCGATCGTCTCATGTCGGTTATCTCTGACGCCCAAGCATGGTTTTTCTCAGACTTTGGAACCGACTTGGTTTATTACGGATTGTGTGGCCCCAAGATTAATGACCCGTCAAATTCTGAATGTGGCCACCGAATTTATGATCCCGTAAGCGGGCAAGTTCGAGATACCTACTTTTTGAGTGGATCGAACAACACTCCGCGAGCGTCAGCAATTTATGATGCGGACGAGATATGTGCCGCGTATGCCGCAGAAGTTGTTGGATCATTTTGCCGTGGCTCATATGGATCTATTGCTGGGCCTTTTTCGTCGACGACCGACGGAGCATATTTTGCGAAAATTGAAGCAGTCATGCAACCATTTCCACCAACTCATTTAAGCCAAGTTTTCCAGTACTACCCAGAAGTGAAGCCCGTTGTTTCGAGTGTCCTGAAAGCAAGAATCATTCAGACCATGGGCGATGACTTATTCTTGTCGGGGGTTGATCGCTCGGGGAACTTTAAAACGATCAAGTTGAATACGAACTCTGGTTCTGAATCAATCGTACTGTCGGTTGCAGACGGTATCGACGTCGTTGAACTTGAAGCTGTTAGCTCGGAGAACAAGTTGTATTTCCGAGGTACTCGTGTCACCGATAATTCAGAAGTGATTGGGTTTGTTGACCTGGTCACAAATGCAGTCACAATTCAAAACTTTGCGCAGGGATCGGTCGTCAATATCGAAGCAGTTTCGCAATAGCAAAAGCCTAGATTCATGAAACCAAGCCATTTTGGGAATCCTGAGACCAATCTTGAGGAGATTTCCCCGAAGGTTCATGTCTTGGGGGATCCAAGAGGTCGGAGTTCTTGGTTGGCGGGTGGCAAGATAGGCGAATGTCAACCCATCGCAAGTCTCGTCATAGTTCATTTCGTCGTTTCTCGGCTGTAGCGGCCGCCGTCGTATTGTCAACACTTGTTGGCGCATGTGGTGGCGACGATGACGCAACAACGACAACCGGTGCCACTGACACTGTTGCAAATACTGAAGTTGCGACAACTGTTCCGACAACCGATGCCGCAGCTCCCGAGACTGAAGCTCCGATGGCGATTGATCAAGTTGTTGCACCTGAAGCAACAACAGTTGAGGAACTGCTTGCACTTGATCGCCCAATCATTATCGCTCACGCTGGTGGAGACTTTGATTGGCCGCATTCGACAATGTACGCATTTACGCAAGCAGTACTGAATGGCACTGACGTTCTTGAGATGGACGTGATGTTGAGCAGCGATGGTGTATTGATGGTGCAACATGACAACACGGTTGATCGTCTCACCAACAACACAGGTCTTGTGAGTTCATTTACTGCAGCGGAATTGCAAGCAATGGATAATGCTTATTGGTTCTCGGGCGGGGTGTGGGTTGATAAAGAACTCGCTGATGATGCCTACATCTACCGCGGAGTTCGCACCGGCGATCAGCCAGCACCCGAGGGATTCACTGCTGATGATTTTCGTATGGTGACGTTTGAAGAAGTCTCACGCGCTTTCCCGAATCATGTGCTCGACGTTGAACTCAAGATCCCAGAATCGGCAACCGGCGAAGTTGACTTGGAAAGCGCTAAGGCAGCAGCCAAAGAGTTGGCGCGTCTCATCAAAGAAACTGGTCGCGAAAAGTCAATCGTTGTTGTGTCATTCAGTGACGAGATCATGACCGAGTTCCGCAATGCAATCCCCGATGTAGCGACGAGCCCTGGCCAAGACTCATTGGTCAACTGGTATCTCGCTGGTGGTGCACTTGATCCGCGCGACGTGATCATGCAGGCGCCGCCGGTGTATGAGGGCGTTGAAGTGTTGACGAAAGAAACGTTCGATCGTGCTCACGCAGAAAATCGCGCCGTGTGGGTGTGGATGAATGACTCGGCGCAAGAAACCACCGAGTTCTACAGCAAGTTGGTGACCCTTGGTGCCGACGGCCTCTTGATCTCAAGCCCGACCAAAGCACCCTGACATCCAACTAGAGCGATCTGGTCGGAATTAACTGAGGTTTTCTACTACTTCGCCAGACCAGATCGCAGTTGTGGATCGCTATTTCTTGTGCGCCCACGGTAGGAATCGGACCTACGACCTTCTGCTCCGGAGGCAGACGCTCTATCCACTGAGCTACGTGGGCAACAACACGAAGACTACCTCGTGATTCTGGTGCAGAATCATTGCGTATTTCGCAACGATTCTGCACCAGATTTGCAAACTCCGACGTGCCACTCGCGTAACTAACCCACTCGTAGCGGCCTCTATCGGCAACAATGGAGGGGCTATGCCTACTCCCACCAGCACCGATCCACTGCTCATTCTTTCAAGCACCCTGCAAACGGCTTTCGAAGCTGTCGCTGGTCGCGCTGGCATCGACCCAGTCATTCGCCCTAGCGAACGTGCCGACGCCCAGGCCAATGGCGCATTATCTCTCGCCAAAGAACTCGGTCAACAACCGCGCCAAGTCGCCGAAGCAGTCCTTGCTCAATGTGGTGGGCTCACCGACATGTGTTCATCGGTCGAAGTCGCTGGCCCGGGATTCTTAAATCTCACGTTCAACAACGACTTCTTGGCTGGTCTGCTGAAGCAGGTCTCCGACGATCCTCGTCTCGGAATCGGCACCGTCGCCAAGCGCAAGGTCATCGTCGACTATTCGGCCCCCAACGTCGCCAAAGAAATGCACGTCGGCCATTTACGCACAACGGTCATCGGTGACTCGTTAGTGCGCATGCTCACCTTTGTTGGTCACGATGTCATTCGCGAAAATCACATTGGCGACTGGGGCACTCCTTTTGGCATGTTGATTGAGCACTTGCTCGATCTTGGCGAAACCAAAGCGGCCGAGCATTTGTCGCTCGGTGACCTCGATGGTTTCTATAAACAAGCCCGCGCCAAGTTTGATGGCAACGAGAATGATGGCAATGAAACTTTTCAAGATCGTGCGCGTTCACGCGTGGTTTTGTTGCAAAGCGGCGATGCCGAAACTCGCCGTCTCTGGAAGTTGCTCGTCAATCTTTCGACGCAACACTTCAACGCTGTTTACGAGTTGCTCGGTGTCTTGTTAACCGATGACGACCTCATGGGCGAGAGCGCGTATAACGATCTCTTGCCACAAGTGATTACGCGTCTCGACAAGCTTGGCCTTCTGCAACAGTCCGACGGTGCCGACGTTGTCTTCCCACCCGGCTATACCAATCGTGAAGGCGACCCGTTGCCGCTCATCGTGCAGAAGGGTCAAGGCGGATTCAACTACGCAACGAGCGACCTCGCCTGCGTGATTGATCGCATTGAGCGTCTGAACGCCGATCTCCTTTTGTATGTCGTCGGTGCTCCGCAGGCTCAACACTTATCAATGGTGTTTGACGTCGCGCGCATGGCTGGTTGGCTTGCCGAACCTAACGAAGCAGTGCACGTGGCTTTCGGGAATGTGCTTGGCTCCGATCGCAAGATGATGAAGAGTCGCAGTGGTGACCCACTGAAGTTCATCGACCTTGTAGAAGAAGCGGTCACTCGAGCCGACGAATCAATCGCCACAAAGAATCCAAACTTGCCCGAAGCAGAACGCAAAGTCATCGCGCAGATGGTTGGAATTGGTGCAGTGAAGTACGCCGATCTTTCAACCGATCGCGTGCGCGACTATGTCTTTGATTGGGAGCGAATGTTGTCATTTGATGGCAACACTGGTCCGTATTTGCAATATGCGCACGCGCGTATTTGCAGCATCTTCCGTCGCGCCGGCATTGAGCGCGAATCAGTTCGCAACATCACGCCGAGTTTAATTGAGCCGCAAGAACGAGAACTAGCCATCAAACTTCTTGCTTTCAACGCTGCAGTCATCGACACCATTGACAAATACAGTCCACACCGCTTGTGTACCTACATTTACGAACTCGCAACGACATTCACTGCGTTTTACGAACACTGTCCGGTGCTTAAGGCCGAAGACGAAAACATTCGCCAGAGCCGTTTGGCGTTGTGCGACCTCACCGCCCGAGTGCTCAATCAAGGATTGGCATTACTCGGTATCGAAACTCCAGAGCAGATGTGAGAAAGATTTATGAGTAGTCGTCCTATTCCTCTTGATTTATTGCCCGATTCAGCAACAGTCAATAACGATGGTTCATTGTCAATCGGTGGTTGTTCGGTTGCCGATCTCGCCGAGCAGTACGGCACTCCGCTTTTTGTGTACGACGAAGAACACATTCGAGCGCGTTGCCGTGAAGCAGTGGCCGCATTTGGTGTTGATCGTGTTATCTACGCGTCAAAGGCCTTTATGTGTTCGGCGATGGCTCGCCTGGTGAGCGAAGAAGGACTGCTACTCGACGTTGCATCGGGTGGCGAGTTGTACGTTGCAATGCACGGGGGAGTGCCGGCAAGTCGCTGCACTCTTCATGGCAACAACAAGAGCATTGAAGAACTTGAAATGGCCATCACCACAGGTGTGCGACACATCGTTGTTGACAGCTTTGACGAAATTGAGCGTTTAGAAACACTGAGTCGCCGTGGTTTGCCCGCGCCAAAGTTGATGATTCGTGTGA
>JBIKYT010000038.1:0-19559 GCA_044355095.1 Ilumatobacteraceae bacterium | reverse complement strand
GCGATGGGTTGATTGACGGTGAAAGTGTGGTTTAGGTCCATTGCGCAAGGTCCTCCTGCGTGTCGATGTCGGCCGCGGAACCAGGGCAATCTACTTGCGAAACGAGCTCGGGACGCAGGCGGATGAGATCTCTGGCTCCGGAGTCGCCAGATTTTGGCAATAATTCCCAGATTGATTCATGAAGTCGAACGGGATTGCCGTTGCGACCAAAGTAGGTGGCCACAGCAATCGGGGTGGGGGCTTGGGCGACCCGGCGCCATGCTTCAGCGGTGACAAAGGGCTGATCGGCGAGACCAACGACCACGGCACTGGCTTTCAAGCGTTGGGCCTCGCGGATACCGGTGAGCACAGAACCACTTTGCCCGTCGGCCCACCGGTTGTTATGGACGACGACAACGTTGCGATGCGCCAGCATGGTGGTAGGAATTTCGGCGGCGCCAGTCACCACGATGACCGTCGCAAAGCCCGCCTCTAGAACCTGTTGTAAAGACGTCTGGAAAATACTTTTGCCATCCGTATTCGGCAAGGTAGCGAGAAGTTTGTGTTCAAATCCCAAAAATCGTGAGCCCGCGCCGGCGGCCAGCAGTACTGCCACCGAGTCGGTCGGTGGGGAGTGTGACTCATGATCTGAGGAAAGTTCCACCTCTTCATCTTGCCCGATGACCAGCACTTTTGTCATCAAATGACGCAATTCCTGGCCCGAATATGTCGGGGGCGCAACAAATGTGACAGTTGTGTTGCGATATCGTGTCAAAAATTGTTCGGAACGACTGATTGGAGATGAGAAATGATCGATTCACCTAGACAAAACCGACGGGTGACGGGTCGTTGTCGTCGAGGTCTGGCCGTCGTTGGCGTGGTGACCGCGCTGTTAACGCTCAGTCCAACTCTGGCGTCGATCGCGTCAGCCGAGTCGATGCCGGCGAAATTGCCAGCAGCAGTTGCCATACCCAATGTTGACCCCGTGGCGATGGCCGCCTATCAGGCGCTCGACCAATTGCGACAAGATTCAATGCGATTTGATCGCGGACAAGAACTCAGTGCCACCTATGTTCGATTGCGTCACGAAGTTGCCGAACTGATTGCTGATCGTTTGTTGCTGAATGCCGATGAACTTGAAGCTGCTTGGGCTGACTCAGATATCAACCATCAAACCGCGTTGATTTCAGCGTTAACTCAAGTGGGTGTTCCGTACAAACGCTTTGCTATGAAACCGGGTGTCGGGTTTGACTGCTCGGGTTTGACATCGTTTGCATGGAGTCAAGCGGGTTTCAATATTCCGCACAATTCGACTCGGCAGATTCGGGCAGCAGATCCGCGTACCCATGACACCGCTCAAGCAGGCGACCTTTTGCGCTACCCGGGTCATGTGATGATGTGGCTCGGAGTAGGCCAAGCGGTGATTCATTCGCCTCAGCCGCGCCAATTCGTGGAAGTAAAGATCTTGAATACTCGTTCGATGAAGCGCAGTACTTTCGGCGATCCAACTGAGTAAATAACTTAGGCCGAAAACTGATCGGCTGAGGTTGTTGCCGAGTGCGACAAAGCGGTGACGGTGAGATCGGCAGTATCCATCGAAGCAATCACTCCGAATTGGGTAAACGCGCAATAACGCTTTGATTGGGTGGCACCGTTTCCATCAACGACCGGAATTGCGGTGCAGATCGCATTGTTCTCCACGATGACTTCTTGCGAGGCAACTGCCGAACCGACTGCGACTCGTGAGTCTTGCTGCATACGATCAACGCTTGCCTGTTTGAAAATCGTTGACACCAACTGGCGATCTGAGACTCGTGATTCATCAATTCCGGGTGAACAGTCGCTGGTGATTGTTGAACACGTCAACGCCGTGCCATTGGCCAGGTAGATATAGCGCACCTCGGCGATCGTGATACTCGTTCCAAACGCGGGATCATGAGCAAGTGACACTGCGGTATGGAGGTCGCCATACTTGGTGACAACTTCGTAGGTGATGGTAAATGCGGCCATTGGGTCGGATTCAAGAACCTTCACGACGTCGTGAATGGCTGCATCGGAAATGGGTGGAATCGTTTCGGTGGGTACGAGAGTAGGGCGTTGACCCGTAAAGCAGCCTCCAAGAATGAGTGCGCACATTCCTGTAACGGTGGCCAATTGGGCGAGGCGAAATGACGACACGGTTGAATCCTAGAGTTAAACCTCGTTTGAAACCTGAACAGAAATTGTTTTAGCGAGTCATTGTTCTCGTAGCGTAAAGGTCGTGATTGAACTTGATGCTTCCACAGTGCTCCTGCAATGGGCCGTCGGCGGCATGTTGGGGTGCTGGTTTACTACTCGTCATCGCGAAGTGGGTTTGGGCTACGGGTGGCTCTTGCGTGGCACCTATGTGTTGATGGCTGGCGGCTCGGCGTACATCGGTTTTGCTTCAACTGCGCCATCATCCACATCCGAAATGATTCGTAACTTTGCCGCCATCGCTGTGACCGGTGTTATTGCACTCAGCCTCATGCAGAGTATTGCTCGACGTAAGGCCGGCGTCAGCGGATTTGTCGATGAACATGACCGTCGATCACAGCGCATCGCCGAGATGACCGGGATCGACCGCGACGGTGCGGAAAAAGAAGTCGGTGAGGGCAAGGAATTTACGCCGTTACTTGATCTCGCCCCGTTGGCATTCGGTTTGATTGCCCTCATCGCCGCGGGTGTTTCAGATGGTGGTAATGACGCAGTAGCAATTATCAGAACAATTGTCGGAGCAGCATTCTTGGGGTTCGTTTCTGATGCGATGTTGTTAGGGCACTGGTATCTCGTTCAACCAGGTCTACCTCGGCGTCATGTCAACGAAATTGTCAAAGCGTTCTTGTTTATCTGGCCCCTCGAAGTCATGGTTATGTTGATTCCGACGGGAATGTTCAGTGTTTTCTCCGGATCAGTTGACGATGGTTGGGGCGGGCAACTCGGTTGGTTTTGGGCGGCGTGCGCAATCACCACCGGAGTCTTGACCGTGGTCACTTTAAAGGCCTTGCAAGAGCGGGCGTATTCAGCGGTGATGGCCGCAACTGGCTTGATGTATCTTGCGATCTTGACCGCATTCGGAACCGATTTAGTAGCCCGCGCCGTTTTGGCTGGCTAATCAGTTATCTCGAGATTGATCACGGATCAACAACCCACGAGTTGATGGCATAACTCTTGTCGGCGTGAACTTCAACGACTGCAGTAGATACGGCATGGCGAATTCCGTCGGTTGTAGACACCGCGAGACGAACTCTTCGTTGAATTATTTGGCTGATGACTCCAACTGCGTAAGCAGTGGTTCCTTTGCTCGGTGCGAGCATTAGATCGAGCTGAAGTTTTGTGGCAACGACACCGCCCGTCATGCCGAATTCGTACGTGGCTGTCGTGCTCGTGGCGCGAACGCCAGTATTCGGCACGAAAATGTAGCCATCAACGAGAAAACGATTTGCAAATGAACTGGTTCCGTTGAGTCGAACATCAACCCCCCAAGACGTACTTGGCGCGAGAGTTGAAGAGGCATATGTAACGGGTGTCGCATTAGCAACGGGGATGATGGAGTGGGCGGCAATAGAGGTCGCCGTTCCATCTGGAAGAAGAACGGTGTCGGTGGGGATCACGACAGATGAATTACTTTGACCAAAGTTAACGGTGCGAATTGACACACCTTCGCTGCCGCGTGTTGTTGACGTGGAAACTCGACGATTGAAACGTACGGAAGATTCCTGAACCGTCAAACTTGCTCCACTTCCCAGTAGGAGGGTCGCGCCTTTGCCAGTGATCTCGTGGCTTTTTGGAGCAGTTGCGGCATAAGCGGCTTGAGCATCGACGGCACATCCGGCGTAACTTCCTTCGCCAAAGACAACTTGGGCGCTGCCCGTAATAACCAAGGGTCGTTCAAAGTAGTACACGCCCGATGCAAAGTAGTGCGCACCACCGTTGAGGGTGAGGGGTGTCGTTCCTACATAGCGGCCAGGAAAATACAACGAACATGTACCGTTCATCGCCTGTGAACCCGGTCGTACAAAACTGGGAATTTGCGGAAGTTGGGGATAGGCCCAACTTGTTCCGGTGGGGTTATCGCCAGCCATTTGCCACCACTGTTGTGCCGTGTTCGTCCATGTGGTTGAACCATCATTGATGAGATTGCTGCTGAGCGGGTCAGTGGGTGTTCCTGTGTTCACAAGTATGTTGCCAGTCAATGCGGTGGCCGTTGAGCCGGCCCATGACGGTGTTGAAATATTTGCAGTGGTTCCCGCGTTAAGTGTGGTGATGGTGCCGTAACGATTTGCGCCAGTGGAGTAACTCGTGACGGTGGTGCATGAAGAGTTGACGTTGTATCCATTGAGCGACCAGTTTGTTGATGCAGCGAAACATGCTGACGGCCCGAAATCTCGTTGTAAAGCAATCGCCATTCGCGTCCCTGACTTCACGGCCTCAGCTGCGGCATTCTGTTCGTGAAGCGCTGGTCGGGTATCAAGGAGAACGCGGGCGTAGGTCAGCAGACCAACTGCGATGATGCTGCCGACAGTCATCAAAATGAGAACCATTAACAATGCAGAGCCACGGTCACCTGCAGAATTGTGTTCGGTTGAATGCTTAGTACATTTCATGATGGTCGCGACACCATCAAACAGGAAACCGCTTCGTCGGGACTGAGGGTAATCACCACACCAGGAGATCCATCTGCTGGCGCGCGGAGTCGACTGGCCGGAAGCGCGACTCCTGATGAGGAACAGTCTGCTCGTACAAATGTGTATCCAGACTTTGGAGTCTCGGTGATTTGCACTGTGCGAGTTGTTGTGCCGCCTGGAAATGTGTAATCAAAGGTAGCCGAAGATGACTCTGCGGTGTTGAGGTCACGTACGCCGACATCAGTTGTGTACGACCAGGTTCCGGTTGCTTCAGAAAGTATGCCCTCTTGTTCTATTCGCTTTTGAACGGTCACAGTTCCACCACAGACAGCAGCGCTGATTGAACGTAAAACGTTTCCTAACTGGGCGAAGGATGCAGAGTTGGCCGGCAAGAAAAAGTCGGCGGCCGCGGCATTGCCAGGATTGGTTGGTCCAGTTCCGTTCCAGACAACATTTCCTACGACTGACTTCATGCGACCTTGGTTGGTTGTGCTGGCGTCGTTACCAACGAGAATGCCTACGACTCTCGCTCCTGTGCCACGTCCGTAGTTGGCCGCGGTCACCGCACGTGACAGATCAGTCGTGTTGTACCGAGCGTCACCGTCGTTGGATGTATTGGTTCGATTGCGGTTTGGTTCGCCATCAGAAATGAAGACAACTAGTTCAGGTAGTTGAGAAAAAGGGATTCCAGCATTGGTGCGAAACGCTTGCCACAAACCGTCTTCCCAGTTTGTTCCGCCGCCCCAGCGGGCGTTTGATAAGTCCTGGTTATCAACTTTGGTCCGCATCGCTGAAAGATCGTTTGAGGGATTGAGAATGTTGACGTAGTGGCCGACAGTGGTTGGATAATACGAGTACGCAGAGACGTCAAAGCCGACGATGCGCATGAAAGTTGGCGTCCCCGAAAAAGCGTCGATAAAGCCGAGGGCGGCGTTTACTAGAGATGTTGCGCCACCTTGATTCGGTATTGAACTTGACGTGTCCAAGACGACGGTCACTGTTCCGCCACATCGAGTTGGTGGTGCGGCCGGATCAATGATTCCACCGATGTAATCGGTGGGGAGTTGATCTTGTGATGACAGACCTGCGCCGCCAGTCGTGAATTGTTCGCCACTTCCGAAGACCACTTGAATGTCTTCACCGATTGGGCGAAGGACGACCTGATTACGCGAGGTCACGGTGACGGCGTGAGTTGGTGATTGTGCTGGGTTCCATGTTGGGGGAGGAGATGCCAATTGGTGAGCCACCCCAACTTGCGTCACGGTTTGGTTGGCGAGCCCCACATTGCGAATCTCGTATCGCCGCAATTGCCATTCATCACCGGATTGCACATAGCGATATGAGACCACGAAATTGCTGGTCATGCCGCTCGCTGAAATATCAGCACGATTCAATGTCAGTACGTTGGTGCCGAGTAAGTCGGTCGTTGCTGACGGCTGGAAAAGCGGTTCGATATTGCGACTTGTTGCCGACGCCAGATCATTAGGTATCCACGCTTGCAAAAATGTGATGTCCTTCGATTCTGAAAGGTGATCCTTGATGGGACGTTCGGTTCGGAGAATGACAATCATTGCGGCCGAAAGACTGGTCATGATGATGCCAAGAATGGTGACCGTCATCAGTAATTCAACGAGTGTCATGCCACGATCGCGCTGAATCGGTTGAGCGTTGGTTCTATGAAATTGAACGCGGGAACACATTGCTCTTCACCACCTCCAATGACTTTGCATACCCAGAAGGTGACGTGACTGTGAACTTGATGCGCTGCAATGTTCGGGCTGTTGTTAGTGACGCAGTCTCATTGCATTCGGTTGCTAGAAGTGCGTTTGTTTCCAGCCAGGTACCTGACGCTGGCGACGTTGGGTTCCAGAAATACATGCCCGTCAGAGCAACGGTGCTTGAGGGCCAATCAACCGTTCCTGCGGCCGCTTGGATAATCGGGAGGTAGCCGCCGTTGCTGTTGTTGGTTGGACACGGGATGTAGGCGTAGTTCGCTAAACGATCGGCGGCACTGCCGAGTACCGCCTCAACCTTGGCTTGGTCATCGGAAAATTTGGACAGGTGAATGGCTGACCACATTGCTCCGAAGACACCGGAGATAACCACACCCATGAGGGCAACGGCGATGACGACTTCAATGAGGCTTGAACCTCGGTCGCGTCTTTTCATGGTGGTCCTACTTCGGTCAATGGCGTGTACTCAACACGTCACTTATCGGAGTATTGGCAGTGCTGGATTGTCAGGAAACTGTCAAGAAAAGCCTGACCCAGAAATTCTGGAGTTAAAAGATCACACCAGCAGCCCGAAGCGCCGCGGCATCAAGTCCAACTTCGGCGACGACCTCGTCGCTGTGCTGGCCAGCAGTGGGGGCTAGGCCTCCGGCTTGAGCGGGGGTTGACGAGAACCGAGCGGCTGGTCGAGGTTCGCGAATTCGCCCAGCGATGGGGTGCTCGCGTTCAAGGAAAACCTCGTTATTCATGATTTGTGGTTGCTGAGGAAGATCAGCGAGGGCAACGACGGAGGCTGCTGGAACATCGAATGACTGGGCGCGCTTCACAAAATCTTGAGCCGACTGCTGAGCGGAGAGCTCGGTCATGAGCGGCACAAGTTCTGAGGCATTGAGGGTTCGGCCAGCCATGGATGCAAAGCGTTCGTCATCGGCGAGTTCGGGGCGACCATAGGCGTGGCACAGTCCACGGAACTCGCTATCGCTGACCACTGCTATTGCGGCAAACCCATCTTTGAGTCGCGTGATGCCGTAGTTCTGTCCGATTGTCGGAGTGCGATTGGCGTCATCATCCAACAAGACCGCGTCCATACCTGAATCTGGCCACATGAACGAGACTGCGGCATCGAGCATGGCGAGAACAATGTGCTGGCCTTCGGCATTGCCCGCAGCGCGCGCGTATAGCGCGGATGAAATTGCCTGCGCCGCGGTCAGCGAGGTGACCTTGTCGCACAGCAAAGTTCGAAAGAGTGAAGGTTCGCCGTTGCGCGGATCGGTTTGCACGCTGGCTAATCCAGATGCGGCTTGAATCACATTGTCGTAGACACGATGCCCGCTATCGGGACCGTCGGGGCCGTAGCCACTGATGCTCACATAGATGAGCTGTGGGTTGACTTTTTTGAGATCTTCGTAACCGATTCCTAGTCGCTCAACTGCACCTGGTCGAAAGTTTTGAATCACAACGTCGGCGGTTTCGGCGAGCTTCTTCAGAACTGCGACTCCTTGTTCGCTCTTCAAGTCAACAACGAGGGATCGCTTGCCGCGATTGTTGTTGACAAAGATGCCCGTCATGCCACCTTTGGCAGATCCGAGGTAGCGCATGAAGTCACCGAGGCCGGGCGACTCCACTTTGATGACATCGGCGCCCTGGTCGCCGAGCATCATCGCAGCGAGTGGGCCAGAGATCATGACGGAAAGGTCGAGGACTTTGATTCCGTGAAGTGGACCATGTTGGGCAGTTTGTGCAGTTTGCGTCATACCTGATGTTCGCGCATCAGGTCCGTTGAGCCACACCCCTGCTGGCCACGATTCCGAGTGCTGCGAGGATCGCCGCAATTAAAAAGTTGGTTCCGAGTGCGTGGGAGAGTGGCCAATCGGTGCGATCAGAAACGGCAACAGTGGCGCCGCCGATTCCCCCCATGAGGGCAAATCCCAAACTGTCGGCCAAATTGAGTTGGCCGCCGATTTGACCTTCGTTGCCATCGTCGGCGTAGGCAGTCGCCGCCACCGACGTTGGTACAAAAAGAATGCCCATGCCAAAGCCACCAAAACACCACGCCAAGAAAGTGGCTAGAAGAGGCCAGTTTGGCGAGAGCACCGGAGCGATCGCGAAAATTCCGAACAAGATCAAGGCAAATCCAGTTGCAGCAGAACGCGCCACCGGAATATGGGAGCGACGCGTGGAGAGAGCCGAACCCAGACTCCAAGTCAATGCAGCACCGATAATCACAAACCCTTGGATCGTTGCCGATGCGCCATGAATTCGATCTGCTGCGAGCGGAACAAATGAGTCAATACTCAGGAAAGCAGCGGTGGCCAACATACGACACGCCAAAATTGCTGGGAGTCCGCGTTTGGCACGCCAAATATCGGGCGGCATGAGTTTGTTGAAGTTGGGTATCGCCAAGATCAATCCGAGACCGATGAAAGCAATGGCTAGCAGCGCAAATTTTGTCTGCACACCAGCGATAAAAAAAGCAACTCCGGCCGTCAGGAGAATTGCTTGGGGAAGGCGCGACTTTTGAGTTTGTGCATGAGCCTTTGATCCATCGGTGGAGCGCAATGAACCCATTGCGGACACTGACAAGACCGCAGTCGCGAGTGCGATTGGAGCGATTCCGATAAACACCCACCGCCAACCGAAGGCCCGAGTGACGTAGCCAGCAAGTCCAGGCGCAATCAAACTTGGCAAGACCCATCCAGCCGAAACCCACGCGAAGATTCGTGAACGTTGATCTTCGGGCCAAACTCGTTTGATAATGACAAAGGTGATAGGCGCTATTCCACCGGCACCTACTCCTTGCAAAATTCGCCCAACGAGCACGAGAGTCATAGAGGGGGCGATTGACGCAACAACTAATCCAAACAAGAAGATCGTGATGCAAACAACAAAGGGAGCACGGGGTCCGGTGCGATCTGCTTGCTCGCCGGCCGAAACGAGGCCGACGATGCTGGCCAACATGTATGCCGAAAGAGTGGCTCCATATAAGGAATCGCCCCCTAAATCTTCGGCGATTGTCGGCAGTGCAGTGAGGAGTGAAGTTGTTTCAAAGGCGACGAGTGATGTACTGCTGACGAGGCCGATTGCCAACGCCCGACGACGATGTGAAGTTTCAATTATTGGTGCGCTGAGTTGAGTCACAATGCAACGAGGGGCCACGGACGATTGCGCTCAACATGAAGAGCGATATCAAGAAGTAGTTGTTCGGTGAAGTGCCGTGACACCACTTGCAGTCCGACGGGGAGTCCATCAACGAATCCAGCCGGAATTGAAATTGCGGGATTGCCGTGCAAGTTCGAAGGGAAAGTTAGTCGACCGTTATTTCCTGCACCCGCGTGGAGCCCACCAAATTTTGCTGGCAGTGGACCTTCGGCATCAAAGGCGATGTCGGGGTTGGACGCGGTGAGAACCAAATCAACACCTGTTGCCTGATTGAAGATTTCGGCCATGCGCTCGTTCAGTGCAGTTCGACGCGATTCAATGCGGGCGCGCGCTTCGGGTCCGTAACGTTCAACAGTGCTGGATAAACCAAAACTTATTTCAGGAGTGAGCACATCGGCACATGCTGGCCATAAGTCTCCTAGTTGCGCATGGATTGACAACATTCCGCTGATGCTCCACGCCGCGCCCATACTTGGCAACGATGTATCAATATCGGCGCGCTTCCATCCGTGTTCGGCAATGAGTTGATCGGCCTCGGCGCTTAAGGCTTCCCACATTGCTGGGGAGACAACTGCTCCGCCCCAATCAGGAACGACAGCAACGCGCAGTCCGCGAAGCGATTGAGTGAATGAACCGAGTTCAGGTTCCCATTTGCCGACATTGGGCAAGCTGAGCGGATCGCGCGGATCATGACCAGACGTCACGTCAAACCAGCGCGCAGTGTCTCGAACACTGCGCGTCACACAACCGGTCACGGTGGTGAGATTTCCGAGTTGCACTTTTGGTGCACGTGGAATTCGACCATACGTCGCTTTGAGCCCAACTAGTCCGGTGAAACCTGCCGGAATACGAATGGATCCACCGCCGTCGCCGGCAGTTGCCAAAGTGACAATTCCTCCCGCGACTGCAGCGGCACTTCCACCTGAAGATCCGCCCGGTGTGCGACCGTGTTCCCACGGGTTGTGGGTTGCGCCGTGCATGACTGTTCGGGTGACATTCACGCCACCGAACTCACTCGCAGTTGTTTGTCCAACTAAAACAACGCCAGCATCTTCGAGTCGTTGAACCATCACTGAAGAGAAATCTGAAACGATGTGCGAAAGAGCGACGCATGCTTCGGTGTCGGGCCAACCTGCGACCTGATCAAGTTCTTTGACTCCAATCGGGATACCTCCGAAGGGCAAGTTGACATCGGCATTGCGCGCCGCCGCGTAGGCGCGATCGCGATCAAGATGACCAAAGGCGTTGAGGTCGCTCGCCTCGATAGCGGCGTACGTCGCATCAAGTTCTTCAACGGGGGAGCGTTCGCCAGCGCGGAAGGCGTCAACGAGCGAGCACGCATCGCCCTGCCATGTGTCGGATGCAGATGTACCTGAGTGAGAAGTCACAGCCATAGGTGCTGACGCTAGTGCCCGCCTAGAGTTTGCAACGATGGATAGCCGACAGTTCTTGGGATTGCAGCCCACTCACAACCCGCATCGTTGGGTCTTGCCGGTCGTGCAAGGCATTAGTACTGGTGGCGGCTTCCTTTTTGGCGGCTGTGGCCTCGGGGCGGCAGTTGCCGCGATGGAAGGCACTTCTGGTCGCAAAGCCGTATGGGCCACAGCTCAGTACTTGTCGTATGCCAAGCCTGGTGAGGTGATGGACATTGACGTCACGTTGGCGGTGCATGGTCATCAGATCACGCAAGCTCGCGCCGTTTGTCATGTGGGTGATCGAGAGATTTTGACGGTCAACGCCGCGCTTGGCGATCGTGATCTGGAAGAGCATGGCCAATTTGAGAAAATGCCACTCGACGTACCTAAACCACTTGACTGCAAAGAACGTCCTCACGTACTTGATTGGTCGGGAACAATCAGTGGCCGAATGGATCAGCGGATGGTCAAGGGTCGAGAAGAACTCGAAGAACTTGATGGCACGCCTAGTGACGGTCAGGTTTTGTTGTGGTCACGAATTCCGGAAGTCATCGAAGGAGTCGATGCGGCGACATTGTCAATTTTGGGCGACTTCGTTCCGATGGGTGTTGGTCAAGCTCTAGGTATTCGCGGTGGTGGAAACAGCCTCGACAACACCTTGCGGATCGGAAAATTGGTCCCAACTGAATGGGTGTTGCTTGATATTCGGATCCATATGGTTGAGCGGGGATTCGGACACGGATTAGTGCACATGTTTGCCGAAGACGGAACGTTGATGGCCACTGCGAGTCAAAGTTGCATCATTCGCTTTTGGCGCGACATGCCGGGTCCGGGCCCCTCTGGGAAAGCTAAGAAGTAGCCCAGCTGGGCGAGCGACGAAGTCGCCATCAGATATAGCTAAGAAGTAGCCCAGCTGGGCGAGCGACGAAGTCGCCAACAGATATAGCTAAGAAGTAGTCCCTCTGGGAAATCAAACTAATAGTCCCGAGTCTTGAGCGACCTTCGCTGTCGGTAACAATGAAGTTATGACATCTTCGCTTCCTCGTCGCCCAGGTATGACTGTTCCGTTGCCGGGCCATTTGCACACCCATCGTGACCGTCTTGTGGAGCTTGCCGATATGGGTTACACCGATATTTGGTCAGCCGAATCAGATGGTGCGGACGCTTTCACTCCTTTGGCAATGGCCGCAGCCTGGGAACCTCGTCTTCGTTTGGGTACTGCAATTGTTCCGGCGTACACCCGATCACCAGCGTGCTTTGCACAGAGTGTTGCGAGTATGGCCGATGCAGCTCCCGGCAGATTTGCCATTGGTATCGGTTCGAGTAGCAATGTCATCGTGGAGAAATGGAATGGAATTCCGTTTGTCGAGCCGTACAAGAAAGTGCGCGATGTCGTGCGTTTCTTAAACGATGCCTTATCGGGTGAAAAGGTGGCCAAGTCGTACGACACTTTTGAGGTCAACGGTTTCAAGTTAGGCGTTCGTCCCGAAGTGAAGCCAAAAATTTTAGTGGCGGCGCTACGCGAAGGAATGTTGCGCTTGGCCGGCCGCGAATCTGACGGCGCAATTATCAACTGGCTATCGCCGACAGATGTACGCCGAGTTGCCGAAGTTGTGAACGATGCAGCGGGTGGTGAAGAACGCGAAATCGTGGCGCGAATTTTTGTTTGTCCAAGTGAAAATGCTGAAGTGGTGCGGGCTGCTGGGCGCTTCGCGATTGCTGCGTATCTGAATGTTCCGGTGTACGCCGAATTTCATCGCTGGTTGGGTCGCGGTCCTCAATTGCAAGGTATGTGGGACGCGTGGAAGGCCGGTGACCGAAAGGCGGCCTTGGCTGCGATTCCCGATGAGGTTGTCGATGACATCTTGATTCATGGTTCGCCGGCTGAATGTCGTGCCAAAATTCAGTCGTACTTTGATAACGGAGTGACGACGAGTTCGCTGGCAATTCTTGCTCTTGATCCTGAATTGAATTATTGGGAGTCAGTGAAGGCCTTGTCACCAAGCGCCTATTAAAAGCGTTTTCGGTTACGCCGCTTCATGCTGCTGACTGGCCGAGAGTCGTCGGCGAATTTCGGCGATATGACGAAGTCCGTTGCGACACACTTCGTCGGACAGAATGAATCGCGGATCAATTCCGGTTGGAGTGGTTTCGAGGCCAGCTAATTGAAGTTGAACAGGAGTGTCGGTTGCGGGCTGCGAAGTCAGGTGGTTGATGTCCATGTTGATACTTTGTCCAAAGGGTCAGGCAGAGTTGTTGAGGTGGCTGTGAAAATGCCGTCTCGACACTCAGGATGCAGAAGTTTCTGCTGGTGAGGGCTAATTTTTGACGGTGCCCCCAGTGACTCAAAAGCCCGACACCCAACAGGGATGGCGTTTGTTGAGGGTGGCGCTCAGCCAACAGCGTGGGGGCTTGGCAATTGGGGTCGTGGTCGGATTGTTTTGGGCTCTCGGCAAGGTCTCGGTGCCTCAGCTCACCAAGATGGGTATTGACCGCGGAATTGAAGGAAGCGGCAATTTAGTTTTCTGGTCAGGTCTGGTTGTGGCTGCCGGAGTCATTGCTGGTCTATTCACAGCAATGCGACGTTGGTATGCGTTTCGTGAAAGTCGCTGGATAGAGACGCGACTGCGTGAACAAATCTTCAGCCACTTATTGAAGTTGCATGTTGGCTACCACGACAAGATGCAAACCGGTCAATTGATGAGTCGGGCATCATCAGACTTACAGCAGCTCCAGGCTTTCGTGGTCATGATTCCGATCACGTTGTCGAACTTGGCGATGCTGATTGCGGTCGTCGCACTATTGATTGTCTCACAACCGATGTTGGCCATGTTTGCCCTTGCGCCATTGCCCATTGTCAACGTAATGGCGAGTCGGTTTTCTCGACAAATTCATCCTGCAGTTTTGGCAGTGCAGCAGGAGCAAGCGCAGCTCGCAACAGTTGTTGAAGAGTCGGTGTCAGGTGTCCGAGTCATCAAGGGTTTCGGTGCCGAACAAGTTCAAGCGCGCAAACTCAAAACCGAAGCCGATGACATTTGGAATGTCTCTTTGGTGGCGGCAAAAATTCGCAGCAAGTTTCTGCCAGCACTTGATTTACTTCCCTCAATTGGTTTGATTGCAGTGCTAGGTATTGGCGGTCATCGCGTGATCAATGGGCAGATGACGGTCGGAGATCTCGTCAAGTTCAATGCCTACATCACCATGTTGATCTGGCCGTTACGAAACTTGGCGATGACCGTTGCGCTTGCTCAGCGAGCCTCAGTAGCACTGGTGCGTGTGGACGAAGTGCTGAGTACTCCAAGTTTGGTGATTGACCCGTTGAGCCCCGCTTCTTTGCCCGCAGCAAGTAGTGATCGGCCAGTTGGTGAAGTTATTTTCGACGAGACCGTATTTTCATACGAAGGCGCAAGCCCAATTATCAACCACCTCAGTTTCAGTATTCGGCCGGGACAAGCAGTGGCTCTGGTGGGTGCTACCGGATCAGGTAAATCAACGGTGGTGCGATTATTGAATCGTTTTCATGACGTGCAGCAAGGTTCAATTCGACTTGACGGTATTGATGTACGTCAGTTGACTCTGAGTGAACTTCGTAGTGCAATCGGAATTGTTTTCGAAGAGACATTTTTGTTTCATGATTCCGTCGCCGACAACATTGCGTTTTCGCGGCCCGATGCGGATCCAGATGTGATTGAACGTGCTGCTCGGCTTGCTGGGGCACACGATTTCATAATGGAACTACCCGAGGGGTATCAAACGATCCTCGGCGAGCGCGGGTATTCACTTTCGGGTGGTCAGCGTCAACGAATTGCTATTGCTCGCGCGATTGTTTCGGATCCTCGGGTTTTGGTTCTTGACGATGCAACATCGGCAGTTGATCCATCCAAAGAACATGAGATTCGCGAAGCCATGGCCACCGTCATGAAGGGCCGCACCACAATTGTGATTGCTCACCGTCCAGGAACTATTGCGTTAGCCGACACAGTGATCCTTCTCGATGAGGGTCGGGCAGTTGCTATCGGCACTCATGAAGGTTTGCTTGCGGACAATGAGCGTTACCGCCAAGTACTAGCTGCATGGGAAGTACGAGAGTCGGACGGCGATGACGATGTTGAGGTGACTCGCTGATGTGGGGTTTGTCTGCTGTCAGTGAAGAAGATCGCCTCGATCGGGTTCAGACATTGCAGGTGTTGCGTCGGGCCTATTCAATGGCCCGATCACAGCGTCGTCTGATTCTGTCGTCACTGGTCTTTGTATTTATTGGCACCTTGGTGACTCTTGCCGGACCGACCTTGGTGCGGTTCGCGATTGATAACGGCATCAAAGTTAAAGATGGATCTGCGCTCAACCAAGTAGTGGTGCTGTATGTCATTGTCACGATCATTGGCTACTTTGCCGGTCGTTTGCAATACCTCACGATTAACCGGGCCGGCGAAGGTTTCTTGCGCGAACTCAGAATTACGGTGTTTGACAAATTGCAAAAACAGTCAATGTCGTACTTTGATCGTGAGAAGGCTGGTGTTCTCGTTTCACGTATGACGGCCGATATCGAGTCGATGGCTGAGTTGATTCAGTTCGGCTTGTTGCAATTTGTTTCGGCGTTCTTGCTGTTGTGTCTTGCCACGATTTTGTTGTTTGTGATGTCGTGGCAGTTATCTCTGGTCACGATGTTGGTTTTACCGATGTTGATTATCGCTTCAATCAGATTTCAGCGAACTTCTAATCATGCCTATCTTGATGTGCGCGAAAAGGTTGGTAACAACCTTTCAACACTGCAAGAAGGAATCACGGGCGTTCGAGTCATCCAGGCCTATGGACAAGAAGAAAATCGGTCTGAGCGTTTTCGTCGGTCAAATCGCGCACTATTTGACTCACATATGTACAGCGTCAGGATCAGTACTTGGTATTTCGGACTGGTTGAGTTTGCGGGAATCGCTGCAACTGGCGCGATCATTGGTGTCGGCGGCTGGTTAGTTCATCGTGATTCGGTCACGATCGGAACTGTCACTGCGTTTGTTTTGCTTTTGGCCAATCTTTTTGACCCGGTTCAACAATTGAGCCAGCTATACAACACTGTGCAGTCATCAACAGCGGCTTTGCACAAACTGATTGGCATCATCGACGCTGTTCCCGATGTAGCCGAGGTTGAACAAACGACTGAGCTGCCGTCACGTGGCGCAATTGTCGTTGACAAGGTGACATTTGGATACGCGGGTAGTGATCGTCCAGCTCTCAGTGATATCTCAATTTCGGTTGCTGATGGCGAACGACTGGCTTTAGTGGGACCAACGGGAGCGGGTAAGTCAACTCTGGCCAAATTGATGGCGCGTCTCTACGACCCGAGCGCAGTTGATGGTGTGGCGGGCAGTGTTTCATTTGGTGGAGTGGACTTGCGCTTGTCGTCAATGTCTGACCTTCGCCGACGAATCATTGTGGTGCCGCAAGAGGGATTCTGCTTTGGTGGAACAATTCGCGAGAACATTCGAATCGCTCGGCCGAATGCAACAGATGCCGAAGTTGAACACGCACTTGAATCAATTGGAGCATTAGATCGTTTTGTCGAGTTCTCGGAAGGACTCGAGACCGAAGTTCGTGAGCGCGGTTCGCGTTTGTCGGCAGGAGAACGCCAACTCATTGCCTTGGCGCGGGCTGCGTTGGTTGATCCCGCAGTTCTAGTACTCGATGAGGCAACTTCAAATCTTGATCCAGGCACTGAAGCCGTCGTTGAGCACGCTTTAGAAACGCTGATGACTGGACGGACTGTCATTGTTGTGGCTCATCGATTGACGACAGTGCGACGAGCTGATCGCATCGGAGTGATTGACCACGGCTCGTTAGTTGAACTGGGTTCGCACGATGAACTGGTGGCTTTGGGCGGACGGTATGCCGCGTTGGCAGACGCGTGGCAACGCAGCCAGCCGAAGTAGTTGATTAACTCTTTTGAAAGGCCAAGACAAACTCGAGCAAGCTGGTATCGCCAGTGGTGACGAATCCGTTTGATGGATTGGCAATTCCGTAGTCCGCAAAGGTGATGTCAATTGAGCCGAGAACACCGATAATGCCATTGTCAATAGTTGCGGTGATGTCAAAACTCACTTGATTCGTGACGCCGTGCAAAGTGAGTTCGCCAAAAGCAGTCGCCGTAATTTTCTGCCCATCGGCTGGAATTGTTCCGAGCTCGATGGGGGTGAGCAGTCGAAAGTTTGCCGTGGGATACTTTGCGACTTCCATGATCCTGACAGCAAATTGAGCGTCTCGTTTCGAACTATCGCTTGTGATTGAGGCAACGTCAATTTCAAATACCGTACTGAGCAGTGTTGTGTCCTGAATGGTGAGCGATCCATTGACCTGGTTGGTGCGGCCAACGCCTTCGGTGTCAACCCCTCCAAGAACTTCTTTGACGCGATAGCCAACAGTCGAATCGCTTGTGGCGAGCCATGTTCCGGTGACACCCGAGTCTGAGGCGGGAGGAACTGATGATGCGTCAACTTCAGTTGATGGGACATCAGATGAATCGCTGACTATGGCTGTTAAGTCATCCTCATTGAGTTTGTCTTCGGGCGGATTAATGACTTTGGTATACAACAAGATTCCGCCGTAGACGAGCCCGACGACAACAACGACCGATATCGCGATGCGGATAAGAATTTTTGCCATACTGCGTGTTTATCAGATTGCTGATTGAGGGGTCAGCGGGCGACGAAGTATTTGGCTTGCGGGTGATGACAGATGATGGCTGAAGTGGTTTGTTCGGGTTGATACTGCCAACCAGTTTCTTCGCTGACTTCAATTCCGAGCCGTCCGGCTTCAAGCAATGTCGCGACAGTCGCGTTGTCTTCGAGATCGGGACACGCTGGGTAGCCCCACGAGTAACGACCACCGCGATATTGCTGACGGAACAATCCGCCAATGGACGGACCGTCTTCGCCGACAAAACCCCACTCTTCGCGAATGCGCTTGTGCCAAAGTTCAGCAAGGGCTTCGGCCATTTCAACTCCGAGTCCATGGATGATCATGTATTTCTGATACTCGTTGGCAGCAAAGAGTCGAGCAGCCTCAACGCTTACGGCATCACCCATGGTGACGATATGGAAGGCGGCGTAGTCGGGGCCTTTATCGAATGTGCGATAGAAGTCGGCGATGCACATGAACGGTGCCTCGCTCTGGCGTGGATATGAAAAGCGCGCTAGTTCGGCACTACGAGTTTCATCACTCCAAACAACGAGGTCATTCCCATCGGCGTTAACGCAGTAGTAGCCATACACGACTTGTGGAACTAAGAAGCCAGCAGCCTTAGCGGCGGAGAGTTCCTGACGGAAAGTTGCACGCAGACGAGATTTGAAATCTTCATCGCTTTCGTCTTTCTCAGGTCGATACTGCCATTGATTGCGATACAAGGCAGTCTCGTTGACGTACTGGGTGATGTCGTCCAGGCTGATGCCTTTCACAATCCTTGAGCCCAAGAACGGGGGCTTGAACACCTGATTGTCATCAACCACGTCGGGTGATCGTGAAGGAATTTCAACCGCAGGCTTATCGCCAGATCCAGTGCGCTTAGGAAGAACTCGACCCGACGGAATTCGACCAAGATCAGGGTCATCAACGCCAGACTTTTTCATAGCAATCAATTTGTCAAGGGTGTGCAGTCCTTCAAAGGCATCGCGACCGTAAAAGACTCGACCGTCATAAACCTCACGGAGGTCTTTTTCGACGAATGTGCGGGTGAGTGCAGCGCCACCAAGGATGACTGGCACGCCAGACACGCCAGTGTCATTCATCTCAATCAAATTCTCGCGCATGATGAGGGTGCTCTTCACGAGCAAACCACTCATGCCCAAGGCATCAGCATTAACTTCCTTGACCTTTTGGATCATCTCGGTGATCGGAATCTTGATTCCGAGGTTGTGTACTTCGTAGCCATTATTGGTGCAGATAATGTCAACCAGGTTCTTGCCGATGTCGTGAACATCGCCCTTGACGGTTGCGAGCACAAGCACACCCTTGGCTGAACTCTCGCCGGTCTTTTCCATATGCGGTTCAAGGTAGGCAACTGCCGTCTTCATGGTTTCGGCAGATTGCAAAACGAAGGGCAACTGCATCTGACCAGAACCGAACAATTCGCCAACGACTTTCATGCCATCAAGCAAAACATCATTCACAATTGCCAGCGGTGCCAGACCTTGTGCCATTGCGATGTCAAGATCGGCAGTCAAACCTTCACGGTCGCCGTCGATGATGCGCTGCTTCAAGAGTTGTTCAACTGTCCAGTCGGTGCGGTCTTCGCGCACCGTTTCAACCACATTGACATCGGCGAAGATTTCTAACAACTTCTTCAGTGGGTCATAGTCTTTGGTGCGTCGGTCATAGATGAGATCGAGGCACACTTGCTTATGTTCTTCGGGCATACGTGACAACGGAACAATTTTGCCTGCGTGCACGATTGCTGAATCAAGTCCGGCCTGAACGCACTCATGCAAGAAAACACTGTTCAGCGCGTGTCGTGATGACGGTTTGAGACCAAAGCTGACGTTTGAGACGCCGAGAGTGGTGAAGCAACCCGGGATTTCATCTTTGATGCGCTTGATGGCATCGATGGTGTGCTTGGCATCAAGTCGTAAGTCGTCATCACCAGT